>CAYSZU010000046.1:0-1604 GCA_964435635.1 uncultured Muribaculaceae bacterium | reverse complement strand
ATTATGCTTTTGATAATGGTTGTTTAATTAGTTTAGAAGGCACTAAGTCATACCGAGCTGCTATTCGCCATCATATTATTACAAAATTGACCTTAGCCTTTAAAAGCAATCAAAAATGTGCTGTTGTTAAAACTGATGCGCCTGATCAAACCCCTTATGTTGAGAACATCAATAAGATATCTTTAGATCGACTTATATATCGTTATATGTACCAAAAATTAATTGATAAATATGGTGATACTGATTATACATGGGAATTACACGATATTATTGATGAATGGAACCAAATCCCTTTCACATGCAACGATCTAACAAGGGTTAATCCCAAACGGATTTATCTTTCGCCTCAGCATCAACTAGTTTTTCAAAAAATGTATTTAAAACCAAACGATCCAGAATATGAAATAAATCCAACGCCAATATTTTATAACGGGGTTCCATTAACTTATCTAGAAAAAATCGAAAGAATTTTTAAGGATGGATTAGTTATTGGCGAACTTAATCATGGCTCTTCTATCTCATTAGATAAGGAAACTCAACTAAATTTTGTTGCCGAAGCTATTATTAGTGCTTCGGCTGATGAAAAGTATAATTTATTAAGTGATGATACTAAAGAGTTTCAAGCAGAGGTTGAAAAGGCAAAAGCGTTAATTTTAAAAAAATAATCCAAAAATTGATGAGTATGATATAATAAATAATTATAAAAAAGGAAGTGTTTAGAATGGCTATATTTAAGAAGAAGAAAAACAATAATATCGATAATAATCCTGGTAGAAATATAAAAGTACCTAAAATTATTTTTAATGATAGTGGTCTTGAAAAAGATTTAACATATTGGTTAAGTGTTGAGACTAGTAGTTATAACTCGCCGTTTATTAAACCTGATGTTTATCAGGGCTTTGGCGAAATATTATTAGCTATGGGTTTTGATAAGGACGCAACCGTAACTTTTTATAATTATGATCAAAGTAAATTTTGTTTTAATTATTCTTGTCAAAGTCATCATGTTTAACAAAATAGTACTATTTCATTAGGTTACTCAAATGATAATGAAATGGCAGATATTATAATTAATGATGATAATATCAAGTGGAGCTATACTTTTACGGGTTTTAGTGATTATGGGGCAAATTTACGCTTAGATTCTTTTTCAGCAATTAATATTGATCAAAATATTTTGCCTAACCAAAATGATTCAAAAGCTAAGGTAACTGGTAATAGATATATTCGTAATTATAATAATACGACTATTAAAATATATTTAGTTAATGGCGAAAATAATTTAGAAATAAAAATAAGTCGTCCTAGTAGTATGAATTATGAACCTTTTAAACTAGAAGGGGAAAAAAAGTTAGAATCATATTTATCTGATATAGAGTTTCCTTTGGCAATTATTGATGTCTATAACAAGCTTATTGAACTATTAAAAATCGATGCTAAAGATTACAAAGTTTTTGAAATTATTTGTAAAAAAGGTTCCCCAAGAGAAGAGATTGTGACTGATCATATAAGATTTGAAAAAGGTAACCTTGATTTAGTTAGAATAACTGAAAACAATAAAACAGTTACTTATTATATTAAAGGCAATTACTGGACATATAATG
>CAYSZU010000045.1:0-1720 GCA_964435635.1 uncultured Muribaculaceae bacterium | reverse complement strand
GAAAACAATAAAACAGTTACTTATTATATTAAAGGCAATTACTGGACATATAATGCTGCTGGATTAAGTATCACTAAACATCTTGATGAAACATATCATTATGCGATCAATGATGTAACTGAAGCAGAAATTAGTTCGCGTCAGTTTAATAATGATTTAGCTACGGCAGAAAATGATGTTGAGGCAGTAAAAAAATTAACTAAGAGCTTAATCGAACCAAACAATCTTTAGAGATTGTTTTTTTACGGTAATAAATAATCTTGCATTATTACCTAATTAGTAGTATATTATTGCTTATTATTTGGGACGGTGGTGATTACTAGTGAGTATGGTAACCATTCAAGATTTAATTAATCTAATTAGAATATATAATCCTGATGAAGAGCAAATTATTTTGAAAGCCTATAATTTTGCTAAGGCTCTTCACCAAAATCAAAAAAGGGCTAGTGGGGAAGATTATATTAGCCATCCGGTTAATGTTGCTTACATTTTAGCTTTAATGGCGGCTGATCGGGATACAATTTGTGCTGCCCTTTTACATGACGTTTTAGAAGATACCCGTACGACCAAAGAAGAAATTGCGCTTAATTTTAATCAGACAATCGCTGATTTAGTTGATGGGGTAACTAAAACCTATCATATTAGTTTCTTTTCAAAAAGTAGCCAAAACATTGCTAATCAAAGAAAAATAATTACTAGTATGACCGAAGATGTGCGTATTATTATCATTAAGTTAGCGGATCGTCTTCATAATATGCGGACTTTAGAATTTAAAGATGAACTTAAGCAAAAAGAAAAAGCAGTGGAAACATTAGAAATATTTACTCCTTTAGCTAAAAATATTGGCGCCTATATCTTAAAAAACGAACTAGAAGATTTATCGTTGAAATATCTTAAACCAGATATTTACGAAAGGATTAATGATCAAATCACTTCAGAAAAGCAATTGATAACACCTTCATTAGAAGAAATGCTACTTAATATAAATAATCTGTTAAGTAACGATAACATTTCTCATGAAATAAAAATAATGACCAAACACATATATGAAATATATAAAAAACTTAATCAAAATAATAAATTAACTGATATTCATGATTTACATGTCTTAAAGATAGTCGTTGATGATATACGTAACTGCTATCAAGCTTTTGGCTTGGTTCACTCTCAGTATCACCCGGTTCATGAAAAATTTAAAGACTATATTTCTAACCCTAAAGCTAACATGTATCAAGCTATTCATACAACTGTCTTTGGTCCAGGAAAAAGGCTAGTCCAAGCTAAAATAAAAACTTTTGACATGGATAAGATTGCTGATTTTGGTTTGACAGCTTATTGGGATATTAATAAAGGATTAGCGCGTGAAAAAATGCAGGCTGCTTTAAATGAAAAGTTTCGTTTTTATCGTTCTTTAAATGAGATGAACATGTTATGTGAAGATGATCTTTTCTTTGTTAATCAAGTTAAAAAAGAATTGTTTGCCCAAAATGTTTTCGTTTATACAAGTAGGGGCGATATAATTGAATTACCTGTCAATTCAACGGTAATTGACTTTGCTTATAGTATTCATTCTCAATTAGGTGATACGATGGTAGGGGCAACTGTTAATGGTTGTCCAGTAGCTTTTAATTATCAGCTAAAAAACAATGATCGAATAGTTATCTTAAATGATAAAGAAATGATTATTGATCGTAGTAATTGGGAGGAACAAGCTACTACA
>CAYSZU010000044.1:0-2323 GCA_964435635.1 uncultured Muribaculaceae bacterium | reverse complement strand
CTTCAGGGGGTTTTGGTTGACTATCTCTCACATTAAAATCGTAAGAGTAATCAGTAGCATGATATCTATCATGCTGTAATAAGCATATAATTATTTTCCCTAATTGTCAAACTATTTTCTTCGTTTATTTTATGACTGTCAACATGATAGTATTTTATTTAGTAGATGGTTATGTTTTTATAGATTTCTTTATACTCTGGCCACTCGTTAAACTCATTATTAATATTATTTTTGATAAACTGCTCAGCATCTTTTTTAGCTTGAAGAAGGATTTTATAGTCAGCTTTCAGATTAGCAACTTTAAAGACCATATCACCACTTTGCTTAATTCCAAAAAGATCTCCTTGCCCACGTAGTTCAAAATCTTTTTCACTGATATAGAAACCATCATTACTCTCTTCCATAACATGAAGTCTTTTTAATTCGGTATTACATATTAAATAACAATATGATTGCGTATCATTTCTTCCTACTCTGCCCCTTAACTGGTGCAGAGTTGCTAACCCAAAGCGCTCAGCATTAAAGATTACCATCATTGTGGCATTTTTAATATCAATCCCAACTTCAACTACCGTTGTACTAATCAATACTTGAATTTGGTTATTTTGCACCAAATTCATTACTTCTTCTTTTTCTTTGTTACTCATTTTACCATGTAATATAGCTATTTTTATTTTACCATTAAATGCTACTTCAAACTTTTCTTTCAGTTTATTTACATCATTTAATGAGCTCTCTTCATTCTCATCAATTAAAGGCGCTACTACAAAGACTTGATGGCCTGCTTTTAATTCACTATACATTGTTGCTAAAACTTCCTTTAGCTCTTTTTCTTTTACTACTTTAGTTAAAATATCTTTGCGTCCCATTATTTTGCTTTTTATATATGAAGTATCCATATCACCATAAATAGTTAAAGCATATGTTCTTGGAATTGGCGTTGCACTTAAATATAAAATATCACATTTTCTGCCTTTATTTTGTAATACCCCTCTTTGGTTAACACCGAAGCGGTGTTGCTCATCAGTTACAACTAAGCCTAAATTAGCAAATTCAACGTTTTTACTTATTAAGGCATGGGTCCCAATTAAAATATCTATTTCGCCCTTTACTAAACGCTCTAATATTAGTTCTTTTTCTTTTTTAGTCATACTACCTGTTAATAAACCTAAATTTATTCCTAATGGCTCTAAATGGGTTTTTAATTCATTATATTGTTGATTAGCTAATATTTCCGTTGGAACCATCATTGCTCCTTGATAACCACCTAAATAATTAATTAATAAAGCAATAATACTAACAATCGTTTTACCACTACCAACATCACCTAATAATAAACGATTCATTCTTTTATTTTTTGTTAAATCATCGTATATTTCAGTAACAGCCGTTTGTTGATCAATTGTTAATTGATAAGGCAACTTATTTATAAAAGCGATAATTGGATCTTCATTTACATTTCTATTTAAAGCATCTTTTTCGTGATTACTTTCATATTTTAATAAATTAATTTTGAACATGAATAAAAAAAGTTCTTCATAAACCAATCTTAACTTGGCTTTTTTTATGTCATCAGTATTCTTTGGAAAGTGAATTAGTTCAACTGCTTGACACTGAGAAACGAAATTATACTTGTCACTTAAGTCATCGGGGATTAATGATTTAATAATAATATTTGTGCTAAACAAATTTTTTACTAAGCGATTTAGCTCTTTACTAGTTAAACCTTTAACTAGATGATACCTAGGCTGAATAAGGTTATCGCTAATATTATTAATAAATATATTGCTCGCTGTAAATAGATTTTTCTGTTTGTCATACCTACCGTGTAAATTTACTTCTTGATTAACATGTAAATTATTTTTTAAGAAAGCCCGATTAAAGATTGAAACATTTATTAGAAGGTTATCGCTTATTACCTTAAAAGTTAAACGATTGAGATTTCTTTTCAAATAACTTACTCGTGGTTCATCATTAATTATTCCTCTGATAGTAACTTTGTTACTATCCGCTTCACTTAAATTAGTGATTTGGTAATTATCATAAGCATAAGGATAATAAGCGATTAAATCAGCTGGTGAATTAATCCCAACTTGTTTAAGTTTATTAGCCATTTTAGGACCAATCCCTTTTATTGCTTCTAAGTCCATACAATCACCCTTAGTTATATTTTAGCACAGATCATAATCTCAGCCTACAAAATGGTTAAACTATTATTTTTTTCATTTTATACTTGACAAAATACTACTTGTCCATTAGTATAAACATCACCAATTCACTTTATGGCGAATTGGTGCTAGTATCACACTAGCCAACCCCTTTT
>CAYSZU010000043.1:0-2803 GCA_964435635.1 uncultured Muribaculaceae bacterium | reverse complement strand
GGAGGTAATGCTAACTCGACCTTGTCGATCGAATTCACATTCAGCAGCACCAGAAAAAAAGGATCTAATGAATACACGGGCGTCTTTTTTAGTAAAAGGTAGAGTTTTTAGTTTGGTGACAATATTATTCCACTCTGTCATTGAATAAACATAAATGCATTTTTCTAAACCGCGTGTAATAATGAATTTTTCGCCAAGTTCCATGCGGAATTTAACGGGAATAATAAGTCTTCCTTTATCATCAACGTTGTGATGATATTCACCCATAAACATTTTCAAATCCCCCACTTTCCACCATATTGTGCCACTGTCTACCACTATATTACTATTTTTATCGTCATTTGTCTACTTATTAAACCTTTTTTTAGTTTCTTTTTAAATTGGTTGACAATATTTTGTCAAATAAAAAAAGAGCCTAAGCTCTACTAGAATATTTTCCGTCTTTAGTTGAAACAATGATCTTTTCTCCTGAGGCGATAAACATTGGAACTTTAACTATTAAGCCCGTCTCGATTTTTGCATCTTTCATGGCGTTACTTGTAGTATTTCCTTTAACCGCTATTTCAGTTTCGATTATTTCATATTCAACTTTTTCGGGTAGTGTTACCCCGATTATTTCACCTTGATAATAATCTATTTGAATTTCCATATTTTCTTTTAAATATTTTTTTTCTTCCGTTAAACGGCTAATTGGGATTTCAACTTGTTCATATGTTTCCGTATTCATGAAAACATAATTTGCCCCAGCACTATATAGATATTGCATAATTAGCTTATCAATATGAGCTTTTTCAATTTTAATATTAGTATTAAAAGTCTCTTCGACAATTGAACCGGTTTTTAGGTTCTTTAATTTAATGCGGACGAATGCTGGTCCCTTACCTGGTTTTACATGTTGAAATTCTTGAATTAGACATAAATTACCATTAATAATGATGGTCATGCCATTTTTAATATCGTTAATATTTATATTCATTTTCCACTTGCTTTCTTAGATATTTTAAATCACTTAAAAATAGCAGTTAGCTATTTCTTTTCTTTATGATTTGTGTGTTTATTACATTTACGGCAATGTTTTTTTAGCTCCAATTTATCCGGAGTGTTTTTTTTGTTTTTATCGGTTACATAATTTTCACTTTTACAAATGGTACAAACCAAAGTAACAAAATTACGATTTTCATTTTTAGCCATGTCCAACCTCCTTTTTCAAGTCCATGTGTATTATATCAAGATTATATTAATTTTTCAAACAAAATTAATTAATTAGCTTTAATCCTTATTTTTGATAGTATTTTCTAATCTCATTTAATAACTCAGGATTAAACTTTTGAGCTTTAATCATCGCTATTTCATGTTTATAGGGCGAATACAAACGGTTCTTATCTTCATCGTAATCACCAACATAAGGAGTTTCAAGTATTTTAGGAATATTCTTAAGTTTTTCATGGTAAATAACTTTCATCAGATTATCAAAACCAATATTACCAAAACCGATATTAGCATGACGATCTTTATGACTACCACTTTCATTTTTACTATCATTAACATGAAGGCACTTAATATAAGAAATTCCTATTTGTTGATCAAACTTGTCTAAATAAGTATCAAAGTTACTTAAATCATAACCAGCATCATGTAAATGACAAGTATCAAGACAAACTCCTAGGTGTTCAGATAATTTAACATTATCAATAATTATTTTTAATTCTTCAATACTATTACCACACTCGGTGCCTTTACCCGCCATTGATTCAATTAAGATGGTTAATGTCATATCAGGATAGATTATTAAATTAAGGCCATCAATAATATTTTTTAAGCCGGTTTCTTTTGAAATACCAACGGCATTGCCGGGATGAATTACTAAATATTTGATATTCATCTGTTCACAGCGAGCAACTTCTTGTTTTAAGAAATTAACACTAAAATTAAATTTATCAGGATCTTGCCGATTAGCTAAGTTAACTATGTAAGGAGCATGGCAAATAACGCTTTCTAAAACAATTTTATCTTTCATTAACTCATAAGCATTAAGCGTTAATTGATCGTTAATTGGTGTTCTGGTAGTATTAACTGGTGCACCAGTATAAAACATAAAAGTATTAGCCCCATAGCTAATTGCTTCTTCTGTTGCTCCTAATAATTGTTTCTTATCAAAGGAAACATGTGAACCAATTAATAACATATCTATCACCCGTTAAATTATCTCATAAAAAAAACTCCAAGTAAATGGAGATTCTTATTAAAATAGTAATTAAATATAATTAATCAATCAAGGCCCTCTACTGTTTTATAATATTGTAACCAAAGTTTGGCGCCCGCCGATGATGGACAATTATTGGTTATTGGTGTTCCTTCTGAATTAATAGTTTGTTTTGAAAATGATTTGTCAGCAATAACTTGCTTCAACGTTACAACCTTAGGGGCTCCCTTATACGTATATTTTCCGTTAGTAATATTCAGTACTACCATTGTTTCATAAACGGTGCCATCATTATCTGCTACTTTTTGTAATACTTGAATATAACCGGAATACCCAGCTGAAGAAGCGTTTTTTATATAACCTTTATCTTCAAGAAAACTTAATGGCTGACATAGGTAATTGCCTAATTCTGGCTCGTCCCCTACTTCCATCTCTTCAATAAAGCTACCGCCTTCTTCAATAACTGCAATATCAAAATAAGTTTCCATTGCCTTGGCAAAAGCTATACTCTCCGTTCTAAAAGTGTTTCTTCTTGCTTTTGTAATTTGTCCAGTTACAGCTCGCCCTGCAATTAAAACTAATAACGCTAAAACAACGATA
>CAYSZU010000042.1:0-3030 GCA_964435635.1 uncultured Muribaculaceae bacterium | reverse complement strand
TTACAAGTCAGTTGCGCTACCAATTACGCTATGTCGGCAAAAAAAATGGTGGGCGATGTGGGATTCGAACCTACGACCCCCTGCTTGTAGGGCAGGTGCTCTAACCAGCTGAGCTAATCGCCCATCTCTCATGGACATGATTAAATATATCATTTATAAAATAAGATGTCAACAGTTGAAGGTGAAAAAGTTAAATTTATTTACTAGGTTAATAAGCCTTTTTGAATGGCGTAAGGAATAACATTATTAATAATTGAAGAAGATAAGTTTCTTTCGATTTCACCTAATGAATACCAATGAAAAGCTAATATTTCACTATTAGGTAATAATTCAACCGTTATTGCCTTTTGACAAATAAATATTTCTATTGTAATCATTACGCTTTCGTCACTAAGAGCAGGTTCTTTAAAACCTAATAACGGTTTTAAATCAGCTTCATTAATGGTGAAACCATTACCTATTTCTTCTCTTACTTCTCGGCAGGCGGCTTGAATAGTTGTTTCAGTGTCATCAACCATCCCACCAATTAAGGTCCAGCTATTTGTCATTCTTGATCTGATAGACTGAACGATTAATAATTTACCATTATTTATAATCGCAACCCCAACAACTTTTTTTGTTTCCATATAATTATTCCTAACTATATTAATTTTAACATAATAATAATTCTTTAAGAAACATTAAAAAAGCACTTTACAATTGCTTATTAAATTCTATTTACTATTGTAATAGCACTAATAACCGCGACTAATATCATAATTGATTATTTTAAGCGAAAATAAAGCTTAAAATGTTTCTTAAGTGTATTTATTGATATTCAGTAAAAACTAACGATTAAGGCCTCTAAAAATAGCTTAAAAGAGGTCTAATGCTCTAGTTAGATATTTATTAATAGTTTTACTATTAAATAAAAAAATTAGTTTTGGTTGCCCTTAACTAATTTAATCCTTTTTTAAAATGGCAAATCGTCATCAGTAGCAGGTTTTTTCTTTTGTTTACTCAGAATTAACCCAATGTGTTGGACGGTTCTTTTAATTGTCTCCTCAGAAATTGGATCGGTCACTTTTTTTATTTCAGCAATTTCGGCTTCTGAAAAGGTTTGGCCTTCATAGTTTCTTTTAGCAATTAATATCATTTGACTTCTCATTTTTAAAGCGCTTCCATAAAGGCTTTGTAAAGTTTCATCCATGTTTTCTTTAAAACTTTTAATTCTTGCTTTTAAACTAGCAATATTTTCTTGTTTTTCAGAAACTTGAGTAATTAAATGACTTACTCCCAAAGGCTCTTCTCCCATTAAACCGATTACAGCAAATTTTCCTTCATATCCTCTAGTGTCTCTTTTATACCTAAAAACAAATGGATCACTAACATCCGACGGCGTTGCTTTTAAAAGTTCAATATATTTATTAGGTAAATAGATACCAAATATTAATCGGTCTTTAGTATATGGACTATTAGGATCAATAACTATTCCTTCAAGCCAACCATCAGCATATAAAATAAATTGTCCTTCCCACATGTTTCTATCATTATACCTATGTTCGTATGACATATCCCAATAACCCTTAATATCAATTAATAATTCCTCTTTTATTTCAGAATCACCTAATTGGTTTTCGTCTAATCCGCCACTCATAACCTAAAACCTCCTTCGTTTAATTATTTATTCTACCATAATAATCATAAATGTCTATACTACTTTAATTAAACAAATAAAATAACTCTTTTGCTATGGCAAAGCGACAATATTAATATCGTCTACTTAGGCAATATAAAACTTGCGATAAATACGCAAGTTATTTAAAACTGGTGCCCGTGGCCGGACTTGAACCGGCACGATATTACTACCACTGGATTTTGAGTCCAGCGCGTCTACCAATTCCACCACACGGGCATGTGAATAGATTATAGCACATCAAAATATAGTTAATCTATTATTCTTTCACATTAATACCTAAAAACTGAAAAAAAATCGTAATTATTTTGACCCCATTTTTTTTATCTCATCTTTTTTTTTTGGAGGATAAACCCTCATAAGGTTATTTTCACCGTTCATTGTAATTACATAATCGTTAATATCTTTCCCCAACCCTGATAATAAAAAGTTAGTATCACTTGGGAAAAGAAAAATATTCTCTAGAAATTCATCTATACTATTAAACATGGTGGGATTAAGATATGGATCACTATGGTCTGAATCAACAGGTACATCGATATATTTTATTACATAACCCAAATTTTCATATTCGCGAAGAATACTCGCCATTCCTTTAAGTCCACCTAGATCATCAAAATAATATTCTTTTATTTTTTCATTTCTTTCAACAACTATTTTTTTATCAATTATTCGCATTATTTATTCCTCCTATTAAATTATATCATAAATTTATTATATGTATTATTTTTCCCAAATAATTGTTAATTTATCTGGAAGCATTGAGACGTCTTTTTTAGCTTTATCTCTCAATTTTGTTATTTCATTAGAATACATCTGATCATAAAAAGCTTTAAGAGCTTCAAACTGTTCTAGAGTTTGGGCTGGGATAGATATGGTTATATCTTGTTTGAGACTTGAATCAGTTATAAATTCTCCTATTTTCTCAGCTATTCCAAATACCCAAGTAGAAGAAGGAAAATTAACGCTATTCAATTTAAAGGTATGGTTTAAATCATTTGTGCCACTAATTGATTCTCCCGGTTCACCAACTGTATGTTCACCAATAATAAAGGCCTTACCTATTGCATTAGTAACGCCAGGAATACTAACACCAAATAACTTCATTTCAGCGTCTGGGGACAAAATACTTATGGAGCCATCAGGTTCATAACTAATTGCCGTACCTTCTTTATACTTAGGTATTTTAAACTTAGCGCCAACGTGAGATTGCCCAGTTTTAGCAGCCTTTGCATCACCGAATCTTAATGATAGTCCCTGTAAATGAAGTTGTTCTAAAATTTTTGCCGGGATATTACCATTAATATCCGTTAGGGTGTCTAAACAACTTGCGTTAATTCCCATTTCATTAGCTT
>CAYSZU010000041.1:0-3264 GCA_964435635.1 uncultured Muribaculaceae bacterium | reverse complement strand
ATCATAGACTTCAACAATATTAGGATGAGAAAGACTACTAGCTGATAAGGCTTCACGCTGAAAACGACGAACAAACTTCTCGTCATTAGATAAGTCTCCTCTTAAAACTTTAATTGCGACATTACGATCTAGGATTGTGTCATAAGCTAAATAAACATTAGCCATACCACCTTCACCAATTGATTTAATTATTTGATAACGATCATTTATTTTTTGGCCTTTCATGATCATTTTAAGTCACCGCTTTCTCGAATAAGATAAGCGATTGAAATATTATCAGTTCCCCCTCTAGCATTACATTTTCTAATTAATTTATTCACTTTTTCTTCAACGTCTAGCGTTTCTTCATTTAAAACTTTCTCTATTTGACCATTTGTTAACATGTTTGTTAAACCATCACTACATACTAAAATGGCATCACTACCCATATCAACATCAAAAATATCTAATTCAGCTTTTTCCGCTGAACCTAAGGCTTTCATTAAAACGTTCTTCTTAGGATGATATTTAGCTTCTTCCTCAGTTAATTCTCCTGAAGCAACTAATAAGTTTACTAAGGTATGATCTTTTGTTACTTTGTGTAAATGACCATTTTTAATTACATAACCAGATGAATCACCAATATTACCAAATATTAAGAAACGTTTGGTTAATAAAGCCAAAACAACAGTTGTACCCATCCCGCTTGAATCAGGATTTTTAGCAGCATAATCAATAATTTTTTTGTTTATTTCACTAATATTATCATTCATCCAATTAACGGCATCTAACTTAGAACCAATTGAACTTATTTCGGAAAAACGTTTACCCATATGGGTAACAACCATTGAACTAGCAATCTCACCAGCTCGATGACCACCCATTCCATCGGCCACAATCATCAAATACTCATCATTAGCATTTTTTAAAACTGTTACACTATCTTCATTATGGCTTCTTACTTTGCCAGCATCTGTTAAATAAAATGTCTTCATTTTTTACACCTCTTTGCTTCTTAATTGACCACAAGCAGCTTCAATTTGACTGCCGAATTCTTTTCTTATTGTCACCGTAATATGCTGCTCTTTTAAAATATCATAAAAATTTTTAATTAGCGCTGGTTCACTTTTTTTGTACTCTAAATGATTAGTCTCATTATAAGGAATTAAATTAACATAGACATTTAAGCCTCTTATTAATTTTGCTAACTGATAAGCATCAGCTTCACTATCATTTATCCCTTTTAGCATAACATATTCAATAGTAATTCGTCTATTAGTCTTTGCAATATATTCAGTAATTACTTTAATTATCGCTTCGATATTGTAAACTTTATTGACATTCATCAGGCGACTCCGAAGTTCATTATTAGCAGCATGCAAAGAAATAGCTAAATTAATTTGCAATGATTCATTCATTAGTTGTTTGATTTGAGGAATTAAACCACAAGTAGAAATTGTAATATGCCGAGCCCCAATTGCTAAACCAAAAGGATCGTTAATTATTTTAATAAAATTTAGAACATTATCATAGTTGTCCAACGGTTCACCGATTCCCATAATAACTACACTACTTATTCTTTCTTTAAGATCAGCTTCAATTAATAAGACTTGTTCAACCATTTCGGCAGCACTTAGGTCTCTTATCTTTTTAAGACGCCCGCTCTCACAAAAAACACACCCCATGTTACATCCAACTTGACTAGAAATACAAACACTAGGGCCGTAGTTATGTTTCATAATAACGGCTTCTATTTGATTACCATCAGTTAAAGTAAATAGATATTTACGGGTTTGCTGAGCAACTTGCTTTTGGGCAATTTTAAGTTGGTAAATATTAAAATTAGCTTCTAAATAACTAATAGTTTCCTTACTTAAATTACTCATTGTTTTAAATGAGTCAGCTTTCTTAAGATATAGCCATTCAAATATTTGAAGCGCTTTATATTTCTTTTCATTATGCTTTAGAAAATATTCTTCTAAAGCTTTTTTTTGATAATTAAATATCTGTTCCATTTTAACACCTAGAATAATTATACCATACCTTTACACTTAACATTTTTTTTGTTTTACAAATAACTATATTAGTATTATAGTTATAATTGAAAGAGGTGTTCAAATGAAGAATATTAAGCGGTTATTAAGTATTATTTTAATGGCTATTGCCTTATTAATGCCATTTAATGTTAGCGCGATTATTGCTCCAGCAGCAACAAGCATTAATGTTGAAGGGATTGGTGATTTACCAGGAGTGGTAAATAATCGGACTTGGGATATTCAATTAGCGACTAGTTCAGCAAGTTATACCCACGCTGAAATAAAAGTTACCCCAGCTGATCCAACATATGTAGTAGTTGGTGATGGTGTTATTGACTTTGTGATTGGTGAGACTAAAACAGTGGTAATAACTGTTACTGATCCAGCTGATAGTACTTTTGAGACTTATACCATTGTTGTTCACTTTTCGTTAGCTGAATCTGGTGGTTCGAATCCTGATACGGGAGCATTTGTCAATATTGGCTTACTAGCAGGTGTCTCAACGTGCTCTGCCGCAATTTACTTATTCCAAAAAAATAAGAATAAATTCTATAAAATATAAAAGTCTTAAAGACTTTTTTTTTGCTAAAAAAAAGAACAGATCTTCTGTTCTTTTAGTTTATTATATTTTGTGACTATTAATAGTCGTCTCCTCTACTTCTTAAGAAGGGAGGAATTTCAATATCTGAATCGATATCATAATCATCGACTTCTTTTTTCGGTTTCTTTTCAACAAAATCATTTTTCTTTACAGGTTGTGTTTCATCAAAACCAGTTGCAATAACAGTAACAATAACTTCATCATTTAAATTTTCATTAATAACTGCCCCAAATATTGTATTAATTTCGGTATTAGCTGCAGCGCTAACTACATCAGCAGCATATTCTGCTTCAAATAAAGTTAAAGAGTTACCACCAGTAATATTAACTATTGCATCAGTTGCTCCTTCAATCGTTGTTTCTAATAGTGGGCTACAAACAGCTTGTTTAGCTGCTTCAATTGCTCGGTTTTCACCAACGCCGATGCCGATGCCAATAATTGCGTTGCCCCGTTTTTCCATAACCGCTTTAACATCAGCAAAGTCTAGATTTACTAGTCCTGAAACTGCAATTAAATCAGAAATTGATTGAACGCCACGACGAAGAACATTATCTACTTCTTTAAACGCATCAAGCATTGGGGTAGTTTTATCAATAATATCTCTTAAACGATCGTTTGGAATAACAATTAAAGTATCAACGTGTTTAC
>CAYSZU010000040.1:0-3619 GCA_964435635.1 uncultured Muribaculaceae bacterium | reverse complement strand
TTTGGTGTCCCCTTAGGGATTCGGACCCTAGACCCACTGATTAAGAGTCAGTTGCTCTACCAACTGAGCTAAGGAGACAAAAATATTACTTAAACAATATAACATAGTATTAGTTTAATTTCTAGATTAAATAATCATTTCTCACTAATTACTTTTAATTGTGGTAATTTTCTTCGGGCAACGTCTTGGGGGTAATACTTATCAATGAAACGATCAATGATATTTGTAGCTGGTAAGTTTTCTGCTCTTTCACTAATCCGATTAGAAACAATTGCGGTTAAGGTAAAGTTAAAACTCATAAAGACTAATAAACACCAACCAAGAATATTATATACTTGGCGATTTATTCTATTAAGCTGTTTGGTAATAAATGGATAACCATAATCTAACCAGAAAACAACCAGAAAACCCCAGAAAAAACAATATGGTAAATATAAGCGTCCCCCACCAAAAGAATATTTAAATTTACTATAATCCCAACTATATATACCTACTAAATATTCTAATACTAAACTAGAAATATATTCAAAAATAGTGCCCAATATACAACCAATAATATACTTAGTAAAGAAGCCTTTATCTTTTAAAGGATTTAATAAGATATTAATAAGAATAATTCCAAAGCCATAGATTGGTTTAAAGGTCCCAATAATTAACCCTTTTTTATTAAAAAACTCACCATTTTTTAAAAAGTAAAAAAAGACCTCAAAAAGATAACCGGCAATACAGCCAATAACAAAGAGATAAGTATATTCTAAAATTGTTTTTATTATTTTTTTCTTCATTGATATCATGATGATATTATATCATGAAATATAAATATGTGATAAAATAAATTAATGAGGTGTTAGATGAAACAATTATATTTAATTCAGGAAAAAGAGGTAAAGAAACAAATTTTAAATGATTTTAAGCAGCTAGACGATAATTCTGAGGTTATTAAAAGATTAACTAGACTAAAGATAATGGGAACTTTTGGTTTAATAATGGGAATTATAATTTTTATTTACGATTTAATTAGTGGCTCTAAATGGTATGAATATCTTAGTGATACTGCTTTAATTTTAGCTTCTATCTTTTTTGTTTATAAAAGCACAGTAATTAAGATTAATATTTTAAACAACTATTTAATAAATAACAAAAAAAAATATTCTAATCTAAAATCAAATTAAATCAAAATATCAGGTAAAAATACTTGCAAAAACAATAACTATAATGTAAAATTAAGAAGTCATTGACAAAATGGGCTTGTAGCTCAGCTGGTTAGAGCGCACGCCTGATAAGCGTGAGGTCGGAGGTTCAAGTCCCCCCAGGCCCACCATTTTGTTTTGGCCCGTTGGTGAAGTGGTTCAACACACATGCCTTTCACGCATGGATTCACGAGTTCGAACCTCGTACGGGTCACCATTTATTAATTACTTGCTTAGCAGGTTTTAATTATTTAAAAAGGTTATCAAATAGATAACCTTTTTTTATTTAAATGAACGGTATAATTGATGAGCCTTAATCTCTTTTGTTTGTTGAGCAGCTAATTGGGTAACTGTCACTACTTTGAAACCTTTTAGATAAAGTTCTGGTAAGATAATTTTTAAAGCTGCCGCTGAACTAGCATAAGTATCATGTAACAAGATAATATCACCATCTTGGGGATTAGCTAAAACTGTTTTAACTGTTTTAGTAACATTTTTATGTTTCCAGTCATTACTATCAATACTCCACAAGATATAAGCATAATTATATTTATTTCTAATCTGAGTATTAATTGAACCGTATGGCGGTCTTATTAGTAATAAATCTTTATTTGTTATTTTATGATAGATAGCATTAGTTTCATTTATTTCTTTATCAAGCATTGTTTCACTAATTTCAGTTAAATATTTATGGCTATAACTATGATGTCCAATTTCATGACCAGCCTTTAATACTTCTTTAACTAAATTACTATTAGATGATAGTTTAGCTCCTAACATAAAAAAGGTGGCAGTAGCATTATTGGCAGCTAGAGTTTTTAATATCTCAGGGGTATATTTACTTGGCCCATCATCAAAGGTAATAGCAATTACTTTATCTAAATCAGGTTTATTAACATCCGGGTTATGATTAACTGCTATACATTTGTAATCAATAATGTCTTGAATCATTTGGCATGTTAAGACAACAGAAATCGGTTTTTCATAAACCGGATTAGTAATAACGTTTTCAAAATTAATTTGAATATCATTGCTTATCGTATAAGTTCTTTTGGTAGTACTATCTAAAGCAGGACCGGAAATAAAATCTGGGTATTTTTGTTTAATGGTATTAACAATTAAATTTTCCATTAAACTAAGATCATTATTTTTGAAAAGATCAGCAAATAATTTTTCTTTGTTATTATAAATATTATAAATAATATTCTTATTAGTAGTGTTTAGGACTAGATATTTATTACCGACTAAATTATAGCTTTGATAGTTTAAATCTTGGTATTTATTTAGTAAAAATTTAACTTTGTCATCAACTGAATAAGGAATACTATTTTTTGATGTCAAATTAATTAAGTTAGCTTTTTTAATATTTGGTTTTGTATATAAAGGAATACTAAGAAAAACTATTAAGGTAATAATAGTTGTTAAAACAATAATATATAATGACTTAGAATCTATTTTTATCTGATTCACCCCTCCTCTTTATTATAGCGCAGATCATCATATTTTTAAATACATATTGAGTTAGTTTACTAAGCCATGATATAATTAGTCTAGAAAGGAGTCGCAAATGGATTTTATTTATATTATATTAATAGTCATTGCCTGGATTATTCTAATTTCAATTAGACAAATAAATCAATATGAAAGAGGACTTAGGTTTACATTTGGTAAATTTACCAAAACTCTTCAACCAGGATGGCGTATTATATTACCAATTATTCAAAGTTATCGAAAAGTTGACATTCGAACAAAAGCAATTGATGTTCCGGAGCAGGAAGCAATTACGCGTGATAATATTTCCGTAAAAATTAATGCCGTAATATATTATAAAGTTTTTGATTCGGCTAAAGTAATTTTAGAAGTTGAAGATTTTAAATACGCTGTATCGCAACTGGCTCAAACAACAATGCGTAATACCGTTGGTTCTGTAACCTTAGATGAATTACTTGGTCAACGTGATAAGATTTCATCAGAGATTTGTAATGTCATAGACGTTGCTACTGACCCATGGGGTATTAAAGTTGAGAATGTTGAATTAAAAGATGTTTCTCTACCAGAAGATATGAAACGGGTTATTGCTAAAATTGCTGAAGCTGAAAGAGAAAAAGCAGCAGTTATTATTAAAGCAGTTGGTGAAGTAGAAGCATCTAAAAACTTAGCTGAGGCTTCAAGAATAATGAGTGAAGCACCAGGGGCCCTACATCTTAGAACTCTATCAACAATCAATGATGTTAGTTCTGATCAATCAAACACAATTATCTTTTGTGTTCCAATTGAAATATTAAGAGCTTTTGATGGAAATAAGACTAACGAAATAATTAATCGAATTATTAAAAAGTAAGTTCATTGAACTTATTTTTTTATTAAAATTAATAGATTGAGTTTTAACCCAATCTATTTTTATATTCTTTAATTTTTCGTTTTGCATG
>CAYSZU010000039.1:0-4474 GCA_964435635.1 uncultured Muribaculaceae bacterium | reverse complement strand
AGCCAGAGCCTGAACCAGAGCCAGAGCCAGAACCTGAGCCAGAACCTGAGCCAGAGCCAGAGCCAGAACCAGAGCCAGAGCTAGAGCCAGAACCAGAACCGGTTCCAGTTCCGGTTCCAGAACAAATGCCTGAAACAATATATTTAAAAGGCAAAGTTGGTTCTGGATTTACAGCACCGTTAGCAGCAGCGGGAGGTGCGGCAGGAGTTGCTGGGGGATCAGCAGCACCAAGTAATGTTGCTCCAGCTAATGCAGTTGCAGCTGATGTTCCAGAATTTAAATATAACGAAAATATTTCCGGAAACAATATTTTAGAAGAAATTGATCCGGTTAGTGAAAATGTAAAATCAAATAGTTATGATTTGGAAGAATATCAAAAAGCGCGAGACAGTTACGATCAATTAGGAGAAGAATGGCATAGTACTAATGAATCGAAAATAATTAGTCAAGTTGACAGTGCTTATGATAGTAATCAACCAAGTTTGATTAACGACTTACAAAAATATGGTTATAGCGATGATGAAATTAGTGCGATCTTGTTAGATAAAAATCAAACATATCGGGCAATGATTTCCGGAGCGGATAATTATAATATTGAAAGAATTAGAGAAAGTTTTAGTCAAAATTCTGGGGCAACCGAGAATGTTGATATTAAAACTATAATAGATTAAAAGAAATAAGAAGGAGGATAAGTTATGCAAGAAAAATATTTACCAATTGGAACTGTTGCTTTACTAAAAGGCGGAAAGAAAAGGGTAATGATTTCAGGATTTTGTGCCATTGCTCAAGAAGATCAAGGAAAAGTATATGACTATAGTGGCTGTGTATATCCCGAAGGTTTTATAACTTCAAATCAAGTCTGCCTATTTAATCATGATCAAATTGAAAAAGTTTTTCATGTTGGTTTAGCTGATGAAGAAGAGAAGACATTTAAAATAAAACTTAATGAAATTGTTTCGAGTTTAAATACCGCTTCAAAAGCTCCAGTTGCTGAAGCAACGCCAGCCCCTGAAGCCCCAGCTGAAAATTATAATGAATTTTTTCCGAAAATTGAAGCTGATAAAGAAAATTAATCCTTTAAAAAGGATTTTTTTTTGCTCACTTAAGAACATATTGATTTTAAGATATTAAATAATTGAATTAAAATATTTGCTAACTCGTTTTATATTTGTTGACAAATAACAAATATTAATATAAAATGAATACTGTTATTAAAGAGGAAAGCGATGTATCCACATCCACCTGATTGTATTTTATTACAATAGGTTGAAAGCCAATCAATTAATTTGACTTTTAGGTGGATAATTGTATCCACCTTTTTAATTATATGGAGGTGCATTCAAATAGCGAATGTAAAAAATGACGTGCCTATTAATGGGCAAATTAGAGTGGCTGAATTAATGGTAATTGGACCTAATGGTGAACAATTAGGAATGAAAAACTTAAATGATGCATTAACCTTAGCAAATTATGCAGGATTGGATCTTGTTTTAATGAGTGGTAATGCAATTCCCGCCATTGGAAAGATTATTGATTATAATAAGTATCGTTATGAAAAGCAGAAGAAATTAAAAGAAACCCAGAAACGTCAACGCGAAGGTAATAAGGATATAAAGGAATACCAATTGTCAGTGACAATTGATATTCATGATTTTAACACTCGAAAGAAAAATGCTTTAGAATATTTAATTAAAGGGCATAAGATTAAAGCTTCGATTAGGTTTAAAGGTCGTCAAATGGCTCATCCTGAGTTAGGCGAAGAAGTCTTACGTCGTTTTGCTGCGGAATTAAGCGAAGAAAGCGTTATTGAACAAGAACCTAAATTAGAAAATCGTAATATGCATATGCTATTAGCGCCTAAAAAAGTAATTAAGGAAGGAAATTAAAAGATGGCAAATGGTAAACAAAAAACTCATAAAGCAACTAGTAAAGTTTTAAATAAAAGACCTGGTGGAACAATTTCGTTTAAAAAATCAGGTGGTAATCATAAAACTAATAAAGATAGTGGCAAGCAAGTGAGAAAAAGACGTAATCAAGGACAATTAAGTAAAGGAGATAGAAGCAGATTAGAGTCTGTTATCTAGTAAAAGGTGAACATAAATGACAAGAGTTAAAGGTGGCACAGTAGCCAAAACTAGAAGAAGAAAAGTATTAAAGCAAGCAAAGGGGTATTTTGGTAGTAAGCATCGTTTATTTAAAACAGCGCAAGAACAAGTATTCCATAGTGGAGCTTATGCTTATCGTGATCGAAAAGTTAATAAAAGAAACTTTCGTAAACTTTGGATTACTAGAATTAATGCAGCATGTCGTGAAAATGAAATTAGTTATTCTAAATTCATTAACGGTTTAGCTAAAGCTGGAGTTACAGCCAATCGTAAAATGCTAAGTGAATTAGCAATTGATGATAAAAAAGCATTTACTGAATTTGTTAATCTAGCTAAAGCTGGATTAGCCGGAACAGTTAAAGCTGCTCCAGTAATAAAGGAAGGCCCAAAAACTGAAGTTAAAGAAATTGTTGCTAAACCAGAAGTTAAACCAGAAGTAGCTGTTGAAGTAGCAAAGCCGGATTATGCGACAATGACCTTAACAAAATTAAAAGAACTTGCAAAAGAAAAAGGTTTAAAAGGCTATTCAACTATGAAAAAAGAAGAATTAATAAGTATTTTATAAAAGAAATACTTTCTTTTTTTTTGCCTAAAAACATTTTTTTCTTGTGTTGCACAATTACGCCTGGTTTAGTATAATAATAAAGAGAGTAAAGTTAGGAGCGATCGATATGAGAAAAATAATGGCCAGCTTAGATATCGGTACAGGCTCAGTTAAATTAGTTGTTGGGGAGATTAATAAAAAAAGACTCAATATTTTAGCTGTTGGAGAAGTTCCTAGTAAAGGGATTAAAAAAGGAGAAGTCTTAAATCCCGAATTATTAACTGAAGCAATAAAAAACGCGATTAAAAAAGGTGAAGAAGCCCTTGGCTTTAAGATTAAACAAGTTATTGTGACTGTTCCAGCCCAATATGCTGAGTTTGCTGTTGTTGAAAGTAATCTTACGATAACTAATGAAAATCATAAAATCAGAGGGCTTGATATTATTAAAGTTATGCAATTGGCTGTTAAAGGTAAATTAGCCGATAATATGGAGGCGATTGCCCTCATGCCAACTGTATTCCGACTTGATGATGAAAAACTTGTTAAAGACCCTAAAAACATGGTTGCTAAGACCTTAGCTGTGAAAGCAGTTTTAGTTACCGCCCCTAAAAAAATAATTTATCCTTTCTTGGAATGTGTTGAAAAAAACAACTTAGAAGTAATCGATCTTTCTTTTGCTAGTATTGGGGACTATTATGAGTTAAGGAAACCTGAAAATGAAGATCAGGTTGGGGCAGTTATTAATCTTGGTGAAACAACATCAACCGTTGCTATCTTTAATAAGAATGTTTTAACTAATATTGAAGTAATTGATTTAGGTGGTCAAAGTATTGATAATGATATATCATTTATTTATAAATTAACGAGAAACGATGCTAAGTCATTAAAAGAATCATTAGCTCTTGCTCATAAGCACTCTGCTCAGGCCAGTTTAAGCGAAGAAGTAACTAATAAACTAGGTGAAACAAGCAAAATTAATCAGTATGAATTAACCGAAATAGTGATGAGTCGACTAACCGAAATCCTAAATTTAGTTAAAAAACAAATAAATCACTTAACAAAGAAAGAAATAAGTTATATAATATTCACAGGAGGATTAACTGAGGGCGTAGATTTCTCATTAGTCCTTGAAGAAATATTTGGTCATAATGTAATAGTAGGTCATATTGAAGAAATAGGTGCTCGCCATAATAAATACAGCGCAGCGCTTGGCTTAATAAAATACTATGATAATAAATCGTGCCTAAAAGATAAGGAATTCTCAATTCTAAGCCCAGCTGAACAAGAAGAGCTAGGTGAAAATGGCAAAAGACTCAACATTAATGAGAATTCAATTTTAGGAAAATTATTCGGATATTTTTTTGATAATTAAGGAGAGTGAAACATGTACGAAATGGAAATGGATCAAATCGCCAAAATAAAAGTTATTGGTGTTGGTGGTGGCGGTTGTAATGCCGTTAATCGCATGATTGAATCTGGCGTTAAAGGAGTCGAGTTTATCGTCTGTAATACCGATTTACAAGTCTTAAACGTTAGTAAAGCGGAACATAAGTTACAAATCGGTAAAAACGTTACCGAGGGACTAGGAGCTGGAGCTAATCCAGAGATTGGTCGCGAAGCGGCTTTAGAAAGCAAAAAAGCAATCGAAGAAGCAATTGCGGGATCAGATATGGTCTTTGTAACTTGTGGTTTAGGTGGTGGTACCGGAACAGGTGCAGCCCCAATCATTGCTGAAATCGCCCAAGAAATGGGAGCTTTAACCGTTGGGATTGTAACTAAGCCATTTAGGTTTGAAGGCCGTAAAAGAATGGAACAAGCTGAAGTT
>CAYSZU010000038.1:0-4665 GCA_964435635.1 uncultured Muribaculaceae bacterium | reverse complement strand
ATTTCTTTGCGATTTCTTCGCCTATTTCAACATGGCTGCCTTCGATTTCAAAATCAACTGCTTTACCAATATCGTGTAATAAACCAGCTCTTTTAGCTAAATTAGCATTTTCGCCTAACTCACTAGCCATTAATCCAGCTAAGTTAGCCACTTCTTTAGAATGCATTAAAGCATTTTGACCATAACTTGATCTAAAATGTAGTTTACCAATTAAGGTTACAATTTCTGGATCAACTTTAGCTAAGCCTAATTCATAAACGGCTGTATTACCAATCTCAGTAATCTTTGAATTAATATCATTTGATACTTTTTCATACAATTCTTCAATTCGGGCCGGATGAATTCTGCCATCCTTTATTAGAGTTTCAATTGTAATTTTAGCAATCTCACGACGAAATGGATCAAAACTAGAAATAACGATTGCTTCAGGAGTATCATCAATTATTAAATCAACCCCGGTTACAGCTTCAATAGTTCGAATATTTCGCCCTTCACGACCGATTAGACGGCCTTTCATTTCATCATTAGGTAAAATGATAGTACTAACAGTTTGTTCTCCTGTAACATCATTTGAATACCTTTGCATGCTACTAACAATTAACTGCTTTGCTTTTTCATTGGCTTCAAGCTTAGCAGCACTTTCTTTTTCTTTAATGAACTCGGCCATTTCTCTAGCCATATCTTCCTCAACTCGTTTCATGATTAAATCATGAGCTTTGTCTTTGGTAAACTTCGCGATTTCTTCTAATCGATCCATTTCTTCTTTTAAAAGTTCATCCATTTTAACTTCTTTTTCTTGTAATTCTTTTTGTTTAGCTAATAAATTATTATCTTTTTTGTCTAATAGAGAATCTCTATTTTGAAGCATTTCATCGCGTTTATCAAGATTCTTTTCGCGTTGAATTAAACGCTCTTCAGCTTCTTTTGCTTCAGCTTTCTTTTCTCTTATTTCTTTTTCTGCTTCTTGTCTCAAACGATAAGATTCTTCTTTTATTTCAAGAATACTATCCCTTTTATGTTTGTCTGCTTCTTTTTTGGCAGCTTCAATTAAGTTATTAGCTTTACTATCAGCACGGTTCATTTTTATTCCAATTATTAAAAATATAACCCCCGCACCAACTAAAATTCCAATTATTAGAGCTAAAATGGTTAATGCGTCAAAAACCATTTTATTTCCTCCAAGTCTTTCTATAGCATATTTATCTTATATAAATATCTACTTTTTAAGTATACAATTATTTTTCTTTTTTATCAACTAAAAGAAAAAAGTTATTTAAAATAACTTTTTTTATCACTCGCCATTTTCTTGATTTTTAATCGTTTAGATAAGCAATCATTGTTTTACTATAATCGTTTAATAAAGTTTCAACACACGCTTTTTCAAGATCTGATAATTCGCCATCTACTAAAGTAATATTACTATCTTTAGCCATTTGCTCTATATCTTTACCAATTGAACTATAATAATCTTTTACCATACATTGTAAAACTTGAATATGTGGTTTAGTTAATTCGCTTTTTTTATCTTCAACTCCAGCTTTAATTAAAATATCACTCATCGGTGGAGATTTAGTTAGTTCTAAATAATCTTCAATTAGTTTTTTCAGCATATAAAGATTTCGTTCTTCATCAGTATAAGTACTAAAGTCAAACTTTTTATCATTTTCCATATCTTAGTTCCCTCTCTTTTCTTATAAACGGCTTAAAAGTCCACCAATAGATGAACCATTCGAGCCGATTCCTGATAATAAAGTACTAAAAGTTCCGATTGCACTACGAGCTAAATTACTAATATTAGTTGATATACTATTACCAGTATAAGAAAATACTAATTTGTTAGTACTAGATAATAACTCCGTAGCAGTCCTTGATAGGGTTGTAGTTGTATCTTTAAAATAATTTAATAATGGTGCCCCAGCATAACCTTCGTTTGCTGTAACAGCAGCATAGCCACCACTAATCGCCGTTGCTAAAGAACTAGTAACAGTTGATAATATTCCACCCCAGTCGGAGAATAAACTTTGAACATTAGAATCAACTTCAGTAAATGATTGAATAATATTTAATAATGATTTACCAAGTACATCAGGGAAAGTAACTTCATTAACAATACTATTTAATTGCGTCAAAGCCGAAGAGATAACTTCCTGCGTATCACCTTGGATTTGAATACCTTGTAATTCTGAAATAATACTTTGCAAATCAGTTAACATCGAAGAACCAAGACTAATTAATTCTTGGGCAATACTATTTAATGATTCAGTATTATTAATTGTAATTGTTGAATTCATAATTAACCTTCTTTCTTCTATAGATTATTAATTTGATTAGTAATATCGCTTTCAGCGGCATCCGCCCGTTCAGCTATTTTTGATAAACTACTTGATACTTCATGTAACTTGTTAACTAATGTTTGAATTTTATTGTATTTTTCTTGCATTTTATCAACAAAGGCTACACTTGATTTTCCCGTCCATAATTGTTGAACTTCAGCAATCTTCGTTGAAAAAGTTTTTAAATTACTATCTAAATTATTTAAATGACTATTAACTTTATTAGCAGATGAGAAAACACCGGAGTAATCAAAAGATATATTTGCCATTAGATAATCCCTCCTATCATATTATAAAAAAAGAATACCACTTTTAAAGTGATATATCAATGTTTTTTTAATAAGTAACCTAATTAAAAATTTCCTGACTCAATTTCATTTATTAAAGTTTCAATCTGTTCAATATCACTTTTTACTTGAGGGATAAGTGACATAACATTTAAGGCGATATTTTCAAGGCCTTCATAGTTTCCTAAAGTTAAATATGCCGCGCCCGTTGTTAAATAACTTGATAGTTTACTACTATTAGTTCTATATGAGTTAAACTTAGTCTTAAGTTGCGCAAACTTAGCAATTCCCAGATTAGCTCGATCAAGTTCAGCTTTTTTTGCGACATATTGATCATTAGTTGTTTTTAACTTTTTCTCTATGGCAGCCAAATCAGCACCATCTTTAGTTATTTCCTCAGTTAAAGTCGTCTTTTGTTCGTTTAAAGCAACTAATTCTATATTAAGAGCTTCAATTTGGGCTCTTAACTCAGCACTAGCCCCGGCTAAATTATCAGCATTACCAAGATTACTTAACTTTTCACTAGTGCTTTTTAATGCGGCGTTCTCTTTTTGATAAATACTAAACTTATTAGCATTTTGTTGATATTTAACATACCCCAAGGATAATAACCCAAGAATAAAAATCCCTAAGATTGTTAGCCATACAACGTATTTATTTGATTTTTTCTTTTTTACCTTACCCATGATAATATCACCTACTATAATAATTATAGCAAATATTTCCAAATTACATTTAAAAGGTTACAAATAATTGTAACCTAGTGTAAATATTATGTCTTATTTTTTAACAAAAAATGGCTTCCCGTGGCCCGGAATTATATAATCAGCGATTTGAAGAAGTTTCTCCCGACTCTTCATTAGTTGCGCTTCATCTTTCACATACGGATCTTCTTTATTTAATAAACTTATATAATCAATTTTTTGTTCTTCAGTATCCCACCACCAAAAAACATCTCCAGCAATTAAAACATTACCTTTAATAGTATCTTTAACTAAAACTGACATGTGAAATTGGTCATGTCCTGGGGTAGAAATTATTTCAATCTTATCACCAATTAAACCATTATGTTCCATCGCTTTACTATTCATCAAATAGATACTGCTATCATCATAAACTTGCGCATTTTCAAACATCCCCACTAATAAACTATGATCAATATGAGTATGAGTTAATAGAACAATGTTTATTTCTAGTGGCGTTAAGTTTTCTTTTTTTAACGTTTCAAGTAATAGTTGCCGATTAGTTCCTGGATCAACGATAATCTTGTTTTCACCATCAATTATTAAGGTTGTTGAACAACTAGCAAACTCTTCCCCGTTTATTTCTTTGGCATAACCTTTAATTAATTCTTTAATTTCCATCTATCTTTCCTCCATTTTTTATAACAATTTTTACCCTCTTTTTATTTCTAATTCAATTAAATATTCTAATTTTAGCTTAGCAGCAAACTCCTCAACCCTTTTTTCAATCTTTGGGTAGTAAGACCAACTAGCTAGTTTTTCTTGATCAATCATATGATCACTTATTATTTTAACAATCAAAGTATCTTTTTTAATCATAAAGTTAACATCTAAAATATGACTTTCAAAGTAATCCGCTTTATTTTGTTTTAAATAATTTTTATCTAATCTTTTAAAAGTAAAATCAGTTTTATCTGCAAATAATAACAAGTGATCAAATAATGAAAGCTGATCAATCTTTGCTTTTTCATGATGATTTTCTATTGCCGAAAGAATCTTATCAATAACATCATTATTCAGCTTGCCTTTTAAATAATTACGAGCTTTTACTTTACTTCTTAAATAATGATCCTGACTACCTTCTAACTGACCTAAATCATGTAGAATACAAGCGATTAGTAAATCATTTAAGTCACTTTCATTAATATCAATTATTTTAGCCAACTTAAGCGTGTTTTCGATAACGTTATTGACATGTTGTAGCCCATGATTAAATTGATTATCATTATGACAATCAATTTCTTTTAATAATTTTAAAATCTTTTTGTCATTAATAACTTCTTGATAATTCATGATTATTTA
>CAYSZU010000037.1:0-4838 GCA_964435635.1 uncultured Muribaculaceae bacterium | reverse complement strand
GCATTTGACTTTTAATCAAAGGGTCATGCGTCCGAGTCGCATACGGGACACCATTGTTAATTAAAACTGCATATGATGCAGTTTTTATATTGCAAGAAGAGTATGCCAACTCTTATCTTAAAAAACCAGCTTATCAAATTATAAAACTTAAAAAAATTACGATAAGACAAATTGACAGGGCCAAGTTATTATTTAAAAAGTAATTAAAAAATAGCAAAATAGAAAAATGCAATTTTAAATATATTTAAAAAAGTAAAGATGTGTAAATCGAACTAATAAAAAACAAAATATCCGCCAAAGCCCTATCAATAGGGCATTTTATGTAATAAGACTAGTTATGTTAACTGATCATAAAACCTTTAATTATGGGGAAAAAATCTAATTTTGAAAAAATCTTATTTTTAAAAAAGTTAAAATATTTGTTTACTTTATTAAAATATAGGTTACAATTAAAATAGTAAAAGTAGAAGGAGAGTAATATTGAAGAAGATAAAAAAGGCGGAGCATAAAAAGTAATTATTATTAAAGTTATGAAATGAGGAGGAAAAGAAAATGATTGAAACAATCTTAAAAAGAAGTGGAGAAAAACAGAAGTTTGATCCCAAGAAAATTGAAGAAGCCGTATATAAGGCTATTACTAGTGTTAGAACAAGTAGCGACAGTGAAGCTCGAAAAGAAGCTGAACTAGCCGCTCATACAGCGGTTTTTAAATTGAATCAAAAAAAAGTTAAAGAAGTTGGATTAGAAGATGTCCAAGATAAAGTAGAAGAAACCCTAATGCAATTAGGGATGATCGATGTTGCGAGAAGCTATATTAGATATCG
The DNA here is from genome assembly GCA_964435635.1 of uncultured Muribaculaceae bacterium. Lineage (GTDB taxonomy): Bacteria > Bacillota_I > Bacilli_A > RF39 > UBA660 > DAOOOU01. The sequence continues at coordinate 4,014 of CAYSZU010000037.1, read as the reverse complement.
CCACCAACGCGAAATGATGCGGAAAGATAAAGAAGCGGCTGTTAGTGTTGAAAAAATGATGAGTAATTATATTAAGCAAGAGGATTGGCGGGTTAAAGAGAATTCTAATATGGATTATTCTTTACAAGGCTTAAATAATTACATTGTTAGTGATATAACAAAAAGTTTTTGGTTGAATCATGTTTTTTCAACCGAAGAACGAGATCTTCATGAAAATGGCGATATCCATATTCATGATTTAGGATTGTTTTCAACATATTGTTGTGGTTGGGATTTAGAAGGACTATTAGTTAAAGGTTTTAAAGGGGTACCTAACAAGATATCTTCAGCGCCAGCTAAACATTTAAAAACCGCTTTAGGTCAGTTAGTAAACTTTGTTTATACACTCCAAGGTGAAGCGGCTGGAGCTCAAGCAATCTCTAGTTTTGATACTTACCTTGCTCCTTTTGTTCATTATGATAAATTAAGTTATAAGGATGTTAAGCAAGCAATTCAAGAATTTGTATTTAACGTTAACGTTCCAACTAGAGTTGGGTTTCAGTGTCCTTTCTTTAATATTACCCTAGATCTAGTTGCCCCAGAAATATTAAGAAAGAAACCGGTTATTATTGGTGGTAAACCGCAAGAAAAAACTTACGGTGAATTTCAAAAAGAAATAAATATGATCAATAAAGCTTTTTGTGAAGTAATGATGAAAGGTGATGCCAGTGGTCGAATCTTCTCATTTCCAATTCCAACTTATAATATTTCCAAGGATTTTGATTGGAACAATGAAGTGGTTGATGATATTATGAAAATGACTAGCAAATATGGAATACCATATTTTGCTAACTTTATTAACAGCGATATGAAACCAGAAGATGCTAGAAGCATGTGTTGTCGTTTAAGAATTGATAATCGCGAATTAATTAAACGGGGCGGTGGTTTATTTGGTGCTAACCCATTAACTGGAAGTATTGGAGTTATTACCATTAATTTACCAAGATTAGGTTATTTATATAAAGATATTAAAGTCTTAAAAGATGAGTTAAAAAAACTAATGAATATTTCTAAACATATTTTAGAAACGAAACGAAAAATAATTGAGAAAAATACGGTGGATGGTTTATATCCATATAGTAGATTCTATTTATCGGAAGTATTTGATCGTTTTGGTGAATATTGGAAGAATCATTTTAACACCATTGGGATTAATGGGATGAATGAATGTATTCGTAATTTCTATGATGATAAAGAAAACATTTGTACTGAAAAAGGCCAAAAGTTCTCTAATGAACTACTAGACTTTATGCGTGAAGAAATGGTTGTTTTTCAAAAAGATGGTGATCTTTATAATTTAGAAGCAACTCCAGCCGAAGGAACAGCTTATCGTTTAGCAAAGCTTGATAAGAAGAGGTATCCAAATATTCTTACGGCCGGTAAAGATGAACCTTACTATACAAATAGTACTCAATTACCAGTTGGTTATACAAATGATTTATTTGATGCCCTAAACCTTCAAGATTCATTTCAAACTAAATATACTGGGGGAACAGTTTTCCACGCTTTCTTAGGGGAGAAAATTGATGATTATAATGTTACCAAGAATCTTATTAAGAATGTCTTTGAAAACTATAATTTACCATATTTATCAATCACCCCAACATTTTCAATTTGTGAGGAACATGGTTATTTAAATGGTGAACAAGTAAATTGCCCTAATTGTGGGGCTGATACTGAAGTTTGGACTAGAGTAGTTGGCTTTTACCGTCCTACCAGGAGTTTTAATAAAGGTAAGCAAGAGGAATATGTTGACCGTCAAGAATACCTGTTAAAATAAAGATGATTGCCGGAATATTAGCAACATCATATGTTGATTATCCAGGGGAGCCTTCTTTTGTTATCTTTTTGGGCGGCTGCAATTTCCGCTGCCCTTTTTGTCATAACAAAAGTATTGTTTTAAAAGAAAACCCTATATATGAAACCGAAGAAGTTCTTACAATGTTAACAAAAAGAAAAAAATTTATTAAAGCGGTTGTTATTACTGGTGGTGAACCAACTATTTGGCAAGAAAAACTAAAAGCATTGGTTATAAATATTAAAGCCCTTGGTTATAAAGTTAAGCTAGATACTAACGGAACAAATCCTAAATTACTTAAGGAATTAATTGCGGAGAACTTAATTGATTATTTTGCAATGGACATTAAAAATACTTTTACTAAGTACGAAATAACTTGTGGGACTAAAATTAAAACATCAACAATTAAGGAAAGTATTCAAGTTATTGAAGATTCAGGAATTGATTACCAGTTTCGAACCACGATTAATAAAACAATGCATACTAAAAAAGACAAAAAAGAAATCTTAACTTATTTAAAAGATCAAAAGAAACATAAGTTTCAAGATTATAAATATAGTGATCAACAATTAATAAAAAAAGATTTTGGTAAATATGAAGAAGAATAATTAAAAACAGCAATCATCGCTGTTTTTAATTGAACTTAATTACAAAAAAGATTATAATGATATTTATGGAGGAAACAAAAATGAAAAAAATTGACAATAATATTGATTATACTAACATTCTAAATAAAATATTTGTTGCTTTAGTAATAATCATTGCGCTACTATTTATTAATACCGTCTTAACAATAAGTAATGGTTCTGAAACTAAGGAAAAGGAAATAATAAAAGAGACAACTGAAAAAACCGAGACTGATTATGACACAAGTCAATTTAATGAAGTAGATGTTGATGGAGCCTTAGCTTTATTTGCTAAAAAAGAAACATCAGTATTATATATTGGCCGGGCTGATTGCTCAGCATGTGTATCATATATTCCGCAATTACAAGAGGCTCAAGCAAATTTAGGTTATACAACCCAGTATCTTGACTTAAATAAAGTGGTGGCAGAAAATGTTTCAAAAGAGAGTCTAACTAAATTTTTAGGCAAACTAACTGCTAAAACAACCGCTACTGTTAGTGGTGAAAAGACAACTGGAACATATGGTGAAACATTTTGGGGCGTAACCCCAATGACAATTATTATTGAGGATGGTAAACAAGTTGATGGTTTACTTGGCGCTTATCCTTATGAAGAATTAGAAAAATTACTTAGTAAATATAATATAGGTAAATAAATAAAACTAGCAAAAAAATTGCTAGTTTTTTTATAAGGTCTTGCAATTTTGACCAGAAGTATTATATAATGATTATGCGCTTGAAAAAGCAGCACGCGCCCATAGCCCAATTGGATAGAGCGCTAGACTACGGATCTAGAGATTGGGGGTTCGACTCCCTCTGGGCGCGCCATATTCGAGAAGTAGCACAGCTTGGTAGTGCACCTGGTTTGGGACCAGGGGGTCGCAGGTTCGAATCCTGTCTTCTCGACCATTGTAAATAGGGACTTTGTATAAATTACAAAGTCTTTTAATTTTGCTTTAAAACGGAATAATTATTAGAAATCATAAGTTTATTTTGATACTAAAAAAGATATCCCCTTGTAAATAATGATGGCAAGATGTATAATTTGTTTATAAATTAGCAAAAACAGCAAAGTTATTGAAAAATTATTATGTAAGATATATGATATATCTAATTAGGCGAAAGGAAAAATGATATATGAAATGTAAAAAATGTAACAATAATATTTTAATTAATCAAAAATTTTGCCCGTTTTGTGGTAAGAAAATAAAAGTCAAACACAGTAAAAAAATTAGACCAATTAATAGTATTATTGTGAGCACAAAAAAAGTATTAATGACAATCATGAAGCGCCTTAGTTTTAAAGTAAAATTAATACTAGCTTCACTTTTATTTATTTTAATATTAGGATTCATATTTATTATATTAGTAATAGATCGTAAACCACCAGTAATCAAATTAATTGGCCCGGAAACGGAAAGATTGGAAATAGGTTCTAAATATGAAGAAAAAGGATGTATTGTAAGCGACGATCATACTCAAAATATTGATGTTACTATTTCTGGAAAAGTTAATCACAATAAAGTTGGTGAATATAAAATATATTATACT
>CAYSZU010000036.1:0-6139 GCA_964435635.1 uncultured Muribaculaceae bacterium | reverse complement strand
TCACAGAATGTGTGAGCATGGACTTTCCTCTACATAACTAAATATGCAGCATTTGCCTTAATATTATTACTCTTTTCCAAAGACAACTTTTTCAAGTTGGCTTAACCTTCTAAGTAGATCAACATTACTAACTACTCCTACATTAGCACCATTATTACCGCTACTTTCTGCTGCTTCAATGTTAGCCCTAATCCGACGTAACTCATTACGCAACTTATTATTATCATCAGTTAAGTTATTAATGTCTTTTTCTAATTTTTTAATCACGGTGATAAATTCCGTATAATCACGAATTACCATATCTAAGAACTTATCTACTTCTTGTGGCCGATAACCACGAGCATCAATTTTAAATTCTTTATCTAAAATCTCTTGCGGCGTTAAAAAAATTCGTTCGTTATACATCCCAATCACCCTTCTTAATAAAACAATTATAATAATATATCCCCCTTTTGTCAAGATAAGTCATCCTTTGGAAAAGAAAGCAGACACCAAAAGATAATATGTCAAATCACTTTCATAAATAGATTTTTTTTCCTTTTTATTGTATAATTACAAGTGGTGGTAGAGATGAATTATCCAAACAGTATTAATAAACCAATAAGAAGTATAATATCCCACCGCAATCGTGGCATGAACTTAGAAAAGGCTTTAAATCTTAGTAATCAATACTATGAAGAATGCAATAAAGCACTAATATATAAAAAGCCTACACCAATTGGAATTGTTGATGTTAGTTATTGCCAAAATAAAAAAATGATTGATAAAGCCTATTTTAAATGTCCCTCAACCCTTGATTATAACGGTTTATACCGGGGCAAATATCTAGAATTCGAAGCAAAAGAAACGATGAGCAAAACATCTTTTCCCTTAAAAAATATTCACGCTCATCAAATAAATCATATTCGCAAAGTAATTGAACATCAAGGAATTACCTTTCTTATTATTAGAATAAATAATGAAATATACTTATTAACTGGTCAAGATTTTATTACAATAATTGATGAATCAGTAAGACAATCAATTCCCTATTCTTTAATTAAAGAAAAAGGGTTTATAATTAAAGAAGAATATTTACCTAATCTTGATTATTTAAAGATAATCGACAAAATATATTTTAAAGGAGAAAATAATGGCAACAACTAAAAAACCACTTATTATTAAGAAAAGTTCCCCAACTAGTCGAACTACAAGCGGAACAAAAAAGAAAACCCCACCAAAAAAGATGACTAAAGCTCAGTTATTCAAAAATAAAGTGAGTAAAAGGCTTAAAAAACCTCTCAATAAAAGATTTCCGAAAATTAATTTCCTTTTAGGAATTGCTTTAATTACCGGTATTATTATGGTAGGTGTCTTTTTGTTCTTTAGTTTATATATTATAATATTTGCCCCAAAGTTTGATCCGGATTTATTATATAATAAAGAAGCAACTGTTATTTATGATGTTAACGGTAAAGAGTATGCTCGCTTAGGGGCTGAAAATCGTGAACTAGTTACTTACGATGAACTTCCCCAAGTTTTAGTTGATGCGATTGTTGCTACTGAAGACTCACGTTTCTTTCAACATAACGGTTTTGATATTGCCCGTTTTATGAAAGCCTCACTAGGTCAATTATCAGGGAACTCTAGTGCCGGTGGTGCTTCAACATTAACAATGCAAGTTGTTAAAAACACCTTTACAAGCCGTAATTCACAAGGCTTAACTGGAATAATTCGTAAATTTACAGATATTTATATGGCCGTCTTTAAAATCGAACGAAACTACACAAAAGAAGAAATAATAGAATTTTATGTTAATGCCCCATGGCTTGGAAATGGTACTTATGGGGTTGAACAAGCTTGCCAAAACTTTTTTGGTAAATCAGTTAAAGATCTTTCTTTAGCAGAAGCATCATTAGTTGCAGGCTTATTTAAAGCGCCAAATACCTTTAATCCTTTCTATAATGAAAACCTAGCAGCCCAAAGAAGAAGTACAGTTCTTGCTTTAATGGTTAAGCATGGTTATATTACTAAAGCCCAAAAGGGGGAAGCTGAACAAATTTCAGTCGCTTCCTTACTAGCGGACGTTAATGCTAGCGCTTTTAATAAATACCAGGGGTTTATTGATACTGTAGTTGAAGAAGTAGTTGAAAAAACCGGCAATGATCCCTATAACATTCCGATGCAAATCTATTCAACTATGAATCCCGAAAAACAAGATGTCCTAAATAAACTTAACAATGGTGATTACTACGAATTTGTTAACGACGTTGTTCAAGTTGCTATTGCTGTTACTGATGTTGAAAACGGTTCAATTACGGCCATCAATGCTGGCCGTAACCAAACTACAGAACGATCTTTTAATCGGGCGACAATGATGAATCGTCACCCCGGATCTACAGCCAAGCCATTTATCGATTATGGGCCTTTAATCGAATTTAATAACGCCTCAACCTATACCCCTTTTCTTGATGAAAAGACAACCTATTCTAATGGTCAAACAATTAAAAATGCTGATAATGTCTATAATGGATTATTAACAATGCGCCAAGCTTTAGTACGAAGCCGAAATATTCCTGCCTTAAGAGCTTTTAAGTTACTAGATAAAGAAGAAGTTGCGACTTTTGTTCACAGTTTAGGAATTGATTATGGTAAGAACTTATATGAATCAGCTGCAGTTGGTAGTTTTGAAGGGATTAGTCCTCTAAAGATGGCTGCTGCTTATGCCGCGTTTGCTCGTGGTGGCTATTACATTGCCCCATATTCATTCACTAAGTTAATTTATACCGAATCAAATGAAGTTTATGAACAAAAACCAATTAAAACAAAAGTTATGAGTGAGGAAACCGCTTATATGATAAACTCTATGCTAGTCACCGGTGGTTCAAGCGGGGTTGGTGGTAATATAAACATTAGTGGTACTCAAGTTGCTGCCAAAGGTGGAACAAGTACTTATGATTATGCTTTCTTAAAATCAATCGGGGTTCCAGCCAACGCTTCTGCTGATAACTGGATGCAAGTATATAGCCCTGATTACTCAATTTCTGTTTGGTATGGTTATGATAAGGTTACAACTAATTATTATACATCAGCTATTGCTGGTGCTAATGCCCGAAAGAGGATTACGGCGGCAGTTGCTAATCGCATCTTCGAAAAAAACGCGAAGTTTTCTAGACCAAGTGGAGTTGTTTCGGTTGAAATCGAACTTGAATCTTTTCCACCTCAACTTCCAAGCGCGTTCACTCCAGAAAATTTAAGAGTTACCGAATTATTTAAAAAAGGAACTCAACCGACCGATGTTTCAAAAAGATTTAGTCAATTAGATAATCCAACCAATAGTACTTATTCAAGTAGTGGTAATACAATTACAATTACCTGGGATCCGGTTGCTAAACCAGAGGCAGTTAGCCAAGCAGCTTTACAAAAACATTTTACCGAGTATTATGAAGAACATTCCCAAAAGTACTTTGAAAAAAGATTAGCTTATAATAATACTAATATTGGTGAATTTGGTTATCGGGTTTATTTAAAAGATACTTTAGGTAACTTAACCTATTTAGGATTTACTACTCAATCAACCTTTACCTATACTGGTAGTATTGTTAATCCTAACTTTGTAGTTAAGTCTTCATACAGCATTTTTGCTGCTAATATGAGTCCGGGAATTGTTATTAATTCCGCTTCTTCGCCTGGAAATATTACTAATCCAGATGAAACGGCTGATAGCTTATCTTTAAATGGCAATAGTTTAATATGTATTAAAACCGGAACCGGAATAGATAATAATTATCTTGATAATGATTCGATCAAAGTATTAAATAGCAACGGTGATGATATTACTACCCTTTATAGTAGTAAAATTATTAAAAAATACTACGATAAAGAATCAAATACAATCGTCAATAATATTCCGTTAAATATAGCTGGTAAATATACAATCAGATATTTCGTTGATAAGTTAAATACTTCACGAACAATTCTAATTTGTCAAAACGGTTGTAATGCTAATAAATCATGTAATTAAAAAAGATCTTTCGATCTTTTTTTATTTATTCATCATCTTCTAACCAATTATAATCAAATAAATCATTGTTTTTCGGTTCTTCTTTTCGGTTCTCTAGATGGACTTTAACTTCATTCATGTTTTTAAAGCCCTTCTTGCCCCATTCGTAAATAATCTTATCAATATATCTTAAATTATTAACGCCGTTGTAAACAGCTTCTTTTAAGGCACCAATCACTAGTTCCTCACTTGTTCCGGTTGATAACCAACCATTAATAATTTCTAAATCCATCGAAGATAAAGTTCGACCAAATTCCCTTTCAAAGATACTATAGATATCTTCTTTTTCACTTTTCTTAACTGATTGTTGAATGTTTTCTTCTAAATACTTATGAGTTCCAGCCAAACTAACTTCTTCAATCATTCGGCCTTCTAAATCCTTCGTTGTTTCTAAATTAATTAATTGCTTTTGCATTAATGAATTAAAGGTCTCGAGGGCATCTTTTTCTGTCATATTTAGGGTTTGGCAAATTAAATTAAGATCAAATGATTTTATGTAATTATTATCCCAAAAAATTAGCATTAAAAATTCATTTAAAGATAGCTTTAAGGCTTGAGCAACTTCAATTATATGACTGCTTACAATGAACTTCTTCGCATTTAATAGATTCTCAATCGCTTTTTTCATTTAACCACCGTTTTCTATTTTTAACTAAATAATTAGTTATCGCTTTATGATTATTATCGAGTTTATCATCAAGAATTTCCTTAACTAAATCATCAATAATAACTTTTAATAATTTATTTGGTTCTATCCCCATTATATTACATATTTCTAAAATCTCAATCTTTAAATCAGTTTTTTCTGTTAGGGGCATTTTAGCATGAAGTTTACAAACCAATTTTGATTCTATGCCTAAAATTTTACTTGCAATTAAACAACTATAATAACCTTTATCAAACATAATATGCGCGTTAATCTTACCTTCCTTAACAACTGCCTTAATATCTTCAATACTACTCTTCTCCGCATTGCTTAAAGGATAATCAGCTGGTAATTCTAGTTGACTGTAAATACCACAAACATCTTCTGTTATCGCTATTTGTTCAGCTTTTATTCCCAATAATTCAAGAATATTTAACTCTTTTAAAAGCGTTATCCCTTTTCTAACATTCTTTGAAGCAAATATTTTATCTAGTTCCCTTTTTATTAAAACAAGGGATAGACTCTTAATACTACTTGCCTGTTCTACTAATGTAACCATTAATTCATCATCAATTCTAAAATCAAGAATCGTTGCAAAGCGAACTGCTCTTAGAATTCGTAAGGGATCTTCTTTTATTCTTTTTTCTGCATTACCAACGGCTCTAATGAGTTTATGCTTCAAATCTTGTCGGCCATCAACTAAATCAATTAATTGACCTCTGCTATTCATACAAAGGGCATTAATCGTAAAATCTCGCCGATTGATATCAACTAAAAGATTATTAATATATTCTATTTCTCCTGGTTTATGGCCAACATATTTACTTTCTTTTCGATAAGTCGTAATATCAAAATTATATTTATCATTTATTATTTTAATAACTCCATAAGAATTATCTACGCCACTAATATTAACAAAAATATTTACCAAGTCTTTTGGTAAAGCATTTGTACAAATATCGATATCAGTTGTTTTAATGCCTAATAAACTATCACGGACATAACCACCAACTAAATAGGCTTCAAAGCCGTTTTTTTCGATTCTTTCTAAAACTGTTTTAATCATTTTTTGCATTTTTAACACCACTGTTATTATAACACGAAGTTTTGAAAAAAACTAACTTTGTCACTTCTTTTAAGCAAAGAAAAAGAACATCAAATGATGTTCTTTAAGAAACAGCTTCAGCTGGATCGTCAATTAATTGCTCTTCTAAGAATTCACTTGGCTCATCGCTCATAAATTCCTTTTTAAGAGTCATTTCAATATCACTATATTGCTTTAAACCCGTTCCCGCAGGAATTAGTTTACCAATAATAACATTTTCTTTTAAGCCTCTTAAATGATCAATTTTACCTCTCATTGCCGCATCAGTTAATACTCTTGTTGTTTCCTGGAATGATGCTGCTGATAAGAATGAATCAGTTTCTAATGATGATTTAGTAATACCTAA
>CAYSZU010000035.1:0-6165 GCA_964435635.1 uncultured Muribaculaceae bacterium | reverse complement strand
ACCACTTTCGCGAAAAAAATTTTTAGGAGGTGTTTTTCGTGGCAAAAGAAATCGTCAGAAGAATTAAATTACAAATTGAAGCCGGTAAGGCAACCCCAGCTCCCCCAGTGGGAACTGTGCTTGGGCCTGCTGGTATTAATTTACAGGAGTTTTGTTCAAGATTTAACGAAGCAAGTAAAGATCGAATGGGAGAAATTGTTCCTTGTGAGATATCTTTATATGATGACCGTAGTTATGAATTCATATTAAAGACTGCACCAGCAACATTTTTAATCAAACGAGCTGCTAAGATTCAAAAAGGTAGTAATAAAGGAGCTAACCATGTGGTGGCAATTATTACGAAAGATGAATTAAAGAAAATTGCGGAAATTAAATTACCGGACTTAAACGCTTATGATCTTCCAGCAGCAATGAATATTGTTGAAGGAACTGCGCGAAATATGGGTGTCGCTATTAAAGGCATAAATGATGCTGAGTTAGCTGAACAAGAAGCAGAAGCAATTGTTGCTGATGCTGAAGCAGCAAAACGAGAAGTTGAATTAGCTAAGATGGAAGAAGAAGTTAAAGCAGCTTCGACTGAAGTCGAAGTAATTAGCGAAACAAACGAAGAAGAAAAAGAAGAAGAAAAATAAATATCCGCCAATAAACCACAATTAGGAGGTAGAAATGAAGAAGTTAAGCAAAAAATATGTGGAAGCTTCAAGTAAAGTTGATAAGAAAAAAGCTTATCCAACTAGCGAAGCAATAAAATTAGTTAAAGAAACAGCTATTACGACTTTTGATAGTACGGTCGAGATCGCTTTGAATCTTAATGTTGATTCTAAAAATGCTGAACAACAAATGAGAGGTTCAATTGTTTTACCAAACGGTACTGGTAAAGTTCAAAAAATATTAGTTATTGCTAAAGGGGATGCGGCTGAAAAAGCAAAAGCTGCTGGAGCAGATTTTGTTGGAGAAGTTGAATTAATTACTAAAATCGAAAAAGAAAACTGGTTTGATTTTGATGTAATTGTTGCAACTCCCGATATGATGCCAGCCCTTGGTAAAATTGGTCGTGTTTTAGGACCAAAAGGTTTAATGCCTAATCCTAAAACTGGAACAGTTACTAATAATGTTGAAAAAACAATTGCTGATATTAAAAAAGGAATGATTGAGTACAAGACTGATGCTAATGGCAATCTTCATAGTATAATTGGTAAAGTATCATTTACCGAAAAAAAACTTGAAGAAAACTTAGTTTATTTAGTAAGTGCTATTCTTAAAGCTAAACCAGCAACCGTTAAAGGAAAACTAATTAAAAACATATCAATTTCAAGCACGATGGGTCCAGGAATTAAATTAGATTTAAATTTCTTTGACAATTAAGCAGATATAAAATATAATAAAAAAGAAAAAAGCAATTTCCCAAGACCGTAGGTAATTAGTAAATCCTACCGAGGAAGACTTAATTAGATACATGATAAATGTTTGTATTAAGCTTTCCTTTGAGAAAGCTTTTTATATTAAAGGAGGAGAATAATGGCAAGCGAGAAAAATCTTAAAGTAAAGAAGCATACCGTTAAAGAGATCGTTAAAAGCATTAACGAATCAGAAGCAGTTATCTTATTTGCTTATCATGGATTAACCGTAGCTGACCTTAGTAACCTAAGAAGAAAGCTAAGAGAGTGTGATAGTGATATTAAAATCTATAAGAACACTTTAACTAAGTTAGCTTTGGCTGAACTTAAACTTAACTTAGATGACTTTCTAGAAGGACCAAACGCTATTTTGTTTGGTAAAACTCTATTAGAGCCAATTAAAGTCATCGCTGATTTCGCAAAGAAGAATAACAAACTAGATATTAGAGTTGGGATTATTAATGGCGATGTTGCGAGTTTAAAAACGATTAAAGAATACGCGGAGATACCATCAAGAGAAGGCCTTCTAACAATGTTAGCTGGTGGCATGATTCAATATGTTCGCGATTTATCAATCAGTTTGCATATGTATGCTGATAGTATAGAAAAATAATAGAAAGAAGAAAGGAAGAAGAAATATGGCAAAATTAAAAAAAGAAGATTTTATTAGTGCATTAAAAGAAATGACTATTCTTGAAGTAAAAGAATTAGTAGATGCAATGAAGGAAGAATTTGGAGTTGATCCAAGTGCGATGGCTGTTGCAGCAGCTCCAGCTGCAGTTGAAGAAACTGGTAGTTCAACTAAAACAGTTGTTCTAAAAGAAGCTGGTCCAACTAAAATCGCTGTTATTAAAATCTTAAAAGAAATAACTGGCTTAGGCTTAGTTGAAGCAAAAGCGATTGCTGATAATGGTGGAAATGTTAAAGAAAACGTTTCAGCTGATGAAGCAAGTCAAATTAAAACTCAACTAGAAGCAGCCGGCGCAACAATCGAATTAGCTTAAAAGGAAAATGAGTAGAAAACTACTCATTTTTTTATTTTTGTTATATAATAATTTAAGAGGTGTTTGATAATGAAAAAACTAGATAATAAAGGATGGGGTTTAGCCGCCATGATTGTTTATACTTGTATTATTATTTTCTTTCTTCTAATTGCCACTTTTTTTGTTATTGCCCTTTATCATAATTTAGAAACTGATTTAAATAAGATTAATGAGGAAAAAGCCGAAATTGAATTAGAAACGATTGATTATACCGCAACTTATGAAGCGTATCTAGAAGAAGTGGAAGAAGCAGCTAGGGATTATTTTAATGAGCAAGAAACTTTGCCAGAAGAACCTTTAAAAATTACTATTGGTACTTTGGTGCAAGAAGGATATCTTAATTATTTATATGATCCAATTGAAACGACTTTATGCCAAGGTTATGTTGTAATAAACAATGTTGTTGAGTTAGAGGGTTATCTAAAATGTGGTGACTATCAGACGATTGGATATGAGAATTAGCCGATGAATACGATAAAAGAAATGAGAAAGTTAGCAATTATTTGGGGTATTCTGATATTTTTGATTACTACTATGCTAATTACAATAAGCTTAGTATATAAGAATAAAATTGTTAAATACGATCAACTGCTTGATAAGTTAGACCAAGCGGCTCGTCTTTATATTGAAGATAAAAGCCTTTATCCTTTAGCTAATGAACAGATAAAAGTGACCTTAACGGAACTAACGGATAATTCAAATATTAACTTTAAAATAGGGGATAAAAACTGTGATGGGTATGTCTTAGTAAGCTATCGCGATAATGTATTTCGTTATGATCCTTATTTAAGATGCCCAGGTTATACTTCTAAAGATTATAATAAATATTAGAAATAGCGATAATTACTTGACAATGATAAGTTACTAGTGTTATATTGTTTATGCATTTTAAGTTCAGGTTCTGCTTAGGTAGAACCTTATTTAAAGGTATTTTGGACACACCAGGATGTGTGTATATGAAAGGAGGAAAATATGCCAACAATTAATCAACTTGTTAGAAAAGGAAGAAGTAATAAAACCAGAAAAAGTAAAAGTCCCGTTCTAGGTATTGGATTCAATAGTATTAAACGTAAAACGACTGAAGCTTTTAGTCCTCAAAAAAGAGGGGTTTGTACTAAAGTAGGAACACGAACACCAAAAAAACCGAACTCAGCGTTAAGAAAATATGCGCGAGTTAGATTATCAAATGGTCGTGAAATAGATACTTATATTCCGGGTGAAGGACATAATCTTCAGGAACATAGTGTTGTTTTAATTCGTGGAGGACGTGCTAAAGATTTAATCGGAGTACGTTACCATGTTATTCGCGGAACATTGGATACTCAAGGAGTAAACAATCGTAAGCAAGGCCGTAGTAAGTACGGTACTAAAAGAGCAAAAAATAATTAGGAAGGGAGATATATTATGCGTAAAGCACGTGCTGTCAAAAGAGATGTTTTGCCTGATCCAATTTATAACTCAAAAGTAGTAACTAAATTAGTTAACCAAATTATGAGTAGTGGAAAAAGAGGAACAGCCCAAACAATTCTTTATGAAGCGTTTGAAATAATAAAAAAACAAACTAACGAAGAACCGATTGATGTATATCTAAAAGCATTAGAAAACATTAAACCGGCTTTGGAAGTAAAATCGCGTCGCGTTGGTGGTTCAAACTATCAAGTGCCAATTGAAGTTAATGATGATCGAAGCCAAGCTTTAGCCTTAAGATGGTTGAGTAATTATGCTCGTTTAAGAAATGGCAAAGGAATGGCAATTAATTTAGCTAATGAAATAATGGATGCTGCAAAGGGTGTTGGAGGAGCTGTCAAAAAACGTGAAGATATTCACAAAATGGCAGAAGCTAATAAGGCGTTTGCACATTATAGATGGTAGGATAGTAAGATGGCAAGAGATGTAACAATTGATAAATTAAGAAACATAGGAATAATGGCTCATATTGATGCCGGAAAAACTACTTTTACCGAAAGAGTTCTATTCCATACTGGGACTACTCATCGAATTGGGGAAACTCATGATGGTGAATCACAAATGGACTGGATGGATCAAGAAAAAGAAAGAGGTATTACAATAACTAGTGCAGCGACTACCACCCACTGGAAAGGATACCGTTTAAATATAATTGATACCCCAGGACACGTTGACTTCACAATTGAAGTCCAACGAAGCTTAAGAGTTTTGGATGGAGCTATTGCTTTAATCGATGCTCAAGCAGGAGTTGAACCGCAAACTGAAACAGTTTGGCGCCAAGCTAACGATTACAAAGTACCAAGACTGATTTTAGCAAATAAAATGTCTAAATTAGGTGCTGATTTTGAATATAGTTTAAAAACAATTGAAAATAGACTTGGAATAAACTATAAACCAATTGCTTGGCCAATTGGAGCTGAAAACGATTTCAATGGAATCGTAGATATTTTGGAAAGAAAAGCTTATTATTTCGATGGTGGCGAAATGGAAGACTATAAAGAAGGTGAAATACCTGAAAATTTAGTTGACTTAATCGAAATCAAAAGAACCGAATTAATCGAAGCTGCTGCTGAATATGATGATGAATTGATGGAAAAATATCTTGAAGGAGAAGAAATTCCTCTGCCAACTATTAAAGCCGCAATTCGAAAAGGAGTTCTATCAGCTAGTTTCTTCCCAGTAATGTGTGCTGATTCATTATCTAACAAAGGTGTTAAGTTTGCACTTGATGCAGTTGTTGATTATATGCCAGCCCCAACTGATGTGGAAGCGATTGAGTGTATTGATGCAAAAGGTAATGATATTTTACGTTATCCAAATGACGCTGAACCATTTACTGCCTTAGCGTTTAAGATTGCAACTGATCCATTTGTTGGTCGTTTGGCTTTCTTCAGAGTATACTCAGGGAAATTACAAAGCGGGTCTTATGTTTTAAACTCAACTAAAGGTGTTAAAGAAAGAATTGGTCGAATCTTACAGATGCATGCTAATACTAGAAAAGAAATTAGTGAAGTATTCTGTGGTGAAATAGCAGCAGCAGTTGGTTTAAAGAGTACAACGACAGCTGATACCTTATGTGATGAGAAAAATGCCGTTGTCATGAAAGGGATGGAATTCCCTGAACCGGTAATCGATGAAGCAATTGAGCCGAAATCGAAAGCTGATCAAGATAAACTTGGTGTTGCTCTACAAAAACTAGCCGAAGAAGATCCAACCTTCAGATATCGAACTGATCACGAAACTGGTCAGACCGTTATTAGTGGAATGGGTGAATTACATTTAGATGTTTTTGTCGAAAGAATGAAAAGAGAGTTTAATGTTGAGGCTAATGTGGGAAGACCACAAGTTGCTTATCGCGAAACAATTACCCAAATGGGTCAATGTGAAGGACGCTACATTAAACAATCTGGTGGTCGTGGTCAATATGGTCATGTTTGGGTAAAACTAGAACCGAATCACGAAAAAGGTTATGAATTTGTTGATGCAATTGTTGGTGGAGTTGTTCCTCGTGAATATATTCCAGTTACTGACAAAGGATTGCAAGAAGCAATGGCTGGAGGAATCCTTGCTGGTTACCCCGTAGTTGATGTTAAAGCAACATTATATGACGGTAGTTACCATGATGTCGATTCATCTGAGATGGCCTTTAAAATAGCTGCTAGTCTAGCGCTAAAAGAAGCTAAACAGAAATGTAAACCAATTATTTTGGAACCAATCATGAAAGTTGATGTTGTTGTTCCAGAAGAATATATGGGTAA
>CAYSZU010000034.1:0-6374 GCA_964435635.1 uncultured Muribaculaceae bacterium | reverse complement strand
TAATCATTATATAATCTTAAAAATAGAATGTCAACTATAAAAACAGTAGTAATTACCTATCTTTAATTAATCTACTTAATGACTTTGGTCTATATTTTTAGTCATATTTATTGTATACTTAAAAAGGTGATAACAATGAATGAAGAACTTAGTATCTTAGAAAAATATGGCGAAGATTTAGTTGCCAGGGATTTTATTACGGATCCAGCAATAGCTCGTGATGAGGAGATTAAACAACTAATATTAATTTTACTAACTCCAGAAAAGAGTGCCTTATTAGTAGGTAAAGCCGGAATTGGTAAAACAGCTATCGTTGAAGGACTAGCTTATCGGATTAAAAATAATATGGTTCCTAATGCCTTATTTGGTTATGAACTATTTAAAATAAATATTACTGCCTTAGCTGGTTCTAACTTTGTTGATGGTCAAAATGAAATTAGAATTAATTTATTAATTAAAGAACTTTCAAAGCGGCCAAAGACAATAGTTTTTGTCGATGAAACCCATTTATTAGTTAGTGGTCAAAGTGCAGAAATTAATGTTGATTTTGCTAATATGTTTAAAGCTGGTCTTGATCGCGGCGAAATTAAAATGATTGGGGCAACAACAACCGAAGAGTATGAACAGCATATATTACGTGACCGGGCTTTTTTACGTCGTTTTCAAAAGATTGATGTTTTAGAAACTGATCAAGCAACAACGGTTAAAATCTTAATGGGAACATATCCTAAAATAGAAAAAAAAGTAGGGGTTAAACTAGAATACACAAGTTATATTATTGAAAAAATAATGGCTTTTATTGTTGAAATGACTGATGAATATAAAAGGATATATGAGATATCTAGCCGATATCCAGATATTTGTTTAACAATTATTTCAAATGCTTTTACTTATGCCTTATTTGATAATCAAAAAGTAGTTAAAATAAAACATTTTTATAAAGCAATTTGTAATGCTCGTAATATCTATGATGATGCGCGACAAAAAGCAATAGAAAAATTTAAAATTGATTTTGCTGATTTAATAAAAGAAGAACAAGTGAATTTAGATGAAATCGGATAAAAGATTAATCAGGTTTATCTGTGTTTTGACATCAAAAATATTTATTGATATACTATATAAACAAAGGAGTGGTGAAGTGTTAAACTTTAAGAAAAAGGTAGAACCAATGTTAATTGGTTATTTCAAACCAAGTGTTATCCTAACTTATTTATCGGTTGTTTCATCAGGGATTGGCATCTATTTTGCTTTTAATCAGCGAATCGCAGCAGCTTTAATATGTTTAGTAATTTGCGGTGTGTTAGATTCATTTGATGGGAAAGTAGCGAGAGCTTGCAAAAGATCTAATGATGAAAAACTTTTTGGCATACAAATTGATTCCTTAGCAGATATGTGTGCTTTTATCTTCCTACCAACCGTTATTTTTTATGGGATGGGATATAATAGTTGGTATCTTGTTGCTGTTTATATTCTATATGCTTTAAACGGAGTTATTCGTTTAGCTTATTTTAATGTTATTGCTGAAGAGTCTGGTAAAGAAAAAGGCGTTACTTATTATCACGGCTTACCAGTTACATCAGCAGCGATAATCTTTCCTATCTTTTATTTATTAAAAAATGTTTTATCAGAACCGGTTTTTTCAACTTTATTTATAAGTTTAATGGCTTTTGTATCATTATTATTTATTTTGAATTTCACATTTAGAAAGCCTAAAAATATTTGGCTATATATCTTTATTGTTTTTGCTGTAATAGTTAGTTTCTTATTGTTTATGCTGTATATTAGATGATAAAACTATATAATCGCCGGACTAAAGAATATATAGAAAAGAAAGTTCCAGTTGGTCTTAGTTTTTTATATAATTATGCTTGCGGAAGATTACTCTTAAAATCATTAACTAAACCAGTTTTTTCAAAAATTAACGGAAGAATATTAAACAGTAAATTATCAAAAATTTTAATTCCTCATTTTATTAAAAAGAACCAGTTAAAAATGAATGAATATGAAAAACAAACATACCAATCATTTAACGATTTTTTTACTCGTCAAATCATTAAAAATAAAAGACCAATTAGCTGTCTTAGTAATGACTTAATTGCTCCAGCTGATTCAAAGTTAATGGTTTATCAAATTAATGATGAAAATATTATTAAAATAAAAAACAGTTCTTATACGATTACTGAGCTAATTGCTGATAGCCATTTAGCTAAAGAGTACCTTAATGGTCTATGTTTAGTTTTCCGCCTTGGCGTAGAAGATTATCATCACTATATTTTTCTTGATAATGGGACTTGTTCTAACTCAATTAGCATAAAGGGAAAACTTCATACTGTTAATCCAATCGCCTACAATAAATATCGTGTTTTTAAAGAGAATAGTCGAGAGTATACGATCTTATCAACAGCTAATTTTGGTAAAGTTATTCAAATTGAAGTTGGTGCTTTAAATGTTGGTAAAATTAAAAATAACCTAGTAAAGAAATTTAGCCGCGGTGATGAAAAAGGCTATTTTGAATTTGGTGGTTCAACAATTGTTATTCTTATTAAAGATAATTTAGTTACAATTGATCAGGATATCTTAGATAATTCAAAGCGAGAAATCGAAACAATTGTTAAACTTGGTGAAATAATTGGTCATAAAAAAACAAAGCGTTAAGCTTTATTTTTTTTATTTAAACTCGATTGGTAGCAGTTTATATATATGATTGCCCCCATGACGCCTAAAACAAAACCGGCTAAGACATCGGTTGTATAATGAACGCCTAAATATATGCGACTTATACCGATTAATAAAATTATTACGATTAAAAATAAAGCGATAATATTTTTATATTTAAGCTTCGAGTTTAATATAAAAAAAACAATTAAACCATAAAAGGCAGTCCCAACCATCGCGTGAGCGCTTGGAAAACTAAGACCGCCTTGATTAATTAACGCTAGGTTAATTGGACGCGGTCGATTAATTAAAAGCTTCATAATTTTATTAATAAAAGTAATTGTAATTAAGTTTGTTATTAAATATAAAGCGTGCCTTTTAGTCGCTATAATCAAAGTGATAAGAAGGACAATAAATAATGAATAGAAATCAACCAAATTAGTAATAGCAATGAAAAAATTAGTTAACCAAACTCTTTTAAAACTAATTATTATCTCATAACAATAGTTATCAACTGCTTGATACCAATTACCCAAGAATAAAATTCCGATTCCTATTAGGATAACTAAACAACCAATAAAGAGATTTTGATATAAATAATCGACTTTAAACTTTTTCATATATTTTCCTTTACTTCTGTATTTTATCATAAAAAATCATATTCAAAAAAAATACTTAAAATATTTTATTATTTGTGTTATAATTTTAATTGTAAGATTGAAGACAGGTCAGCAACCTATTGACCGCCAAAAGGAAGTGACTGGATGAAGCACGTTTATGTTATTTTAGTTAAATCTATGACTAAAATAGGCGATATAACCAGATTGTTTACCCGATATCCTTTTTCTCACGTTTCAATTAGTTTAGATGACGATTTAGAGCGCTTTTATTCGTTTTCGCGCTATTATCATAATAGTCCAGTTATATCGGGATTTACAAGCGAATATCGAAGTCATCTAGCAGCAAAGAAAAATACTAACTTATATTGTATTATTTATAAGATTCCCGTTAGTGACGAAGAATATGAAAAAGTTAAGAACAAAATAATTTCAATGCGAAAAGATAAAGAATTAATGTATAACTATTTTTCTTTACTGGCTATGGCTATTAAGAAGGGTGTAAAAGTTTATAAATCTTATACTTGTACTTCCTTTGTGGCAGAGACAATTTCCTTAATTGATAAAATCAAACTGCCAAAAAGTCCAGAGCTTTTCTTTCCCAAAGACTTTGAAAAATTATTAGGCAAACAATATCTTTTCTTTCAAGGCGATTTAGATATAAGACGGATGTTCAAAAATGATCGTTACTATCGTAAAGTGCCAGCTGTAGAACGAATATCGAGAAGTATATATGCGATTCGAGAATCATTTCACCGTTTGGTATTTAAGAAACCAAGCAAAAAATATGATCATAATAAAATATATATAAATCCAAGAGATTTTAATTAAGAATAGAGGGGCAAATGATAAGAATAAAAAGCTATTTAGCAAAGTATGGAACCATTATATTGAGTATTATCCTGTTTATTACTCAAATCCTATTGATATCGCTATCAGGAGTTAGTTTAATATTGACTAAAACTAATATTAAAAATATTGTTAATCAAGTAGATATTGTCAAGATGGCGAAGGCAAATGTTAAAATTGAAATTGAAAATAACGAGGTTAAAACTCAGAATACTATTAATGAAGATGGTTCTTATTTGACGCCATTATATAATAAGGCAGCAACTTATGGTATATCCCAAACAACGGTTGATGCCATTATAAACTCAGCTGCTTTTAAAGACTTTCTTGGTGATTATGCTGGCAATAATATAGAATATTTCTTTTTTGATAGTGGTAAGCCAATCAGTAATCCAACCGCAGCGATTATTAATACGGTTGAAGGAAGTATTGATGCTATTAATAAACAAGAAAAACTTAATTTAACTCCTACCCAAAAGGCCGGAGTAGTTAATGCTTTAAAAGATAATGCCCCAGCAATTGGGAAAAGATTTCCGAATTCATCCAAATTAAATCAAATAATAGAAACAAACGGTTATGAAGATGCGATTGGGATTACAAAATACGCATTAGGTGGTCAATTAAAATATATCTTAGCAGCTATCTTCTTAATCAGTTGTATCGGAATAATTACCATTAATTTATATTACCATAAATGGACTATTTGGATTGGTGTTACCTCAATTATTGCTGGTGCACAAGTATTATTCTATGGTCTGGTCTTAAAGCTATACGTTTGTTGTGGCATATCAAATTATCCAAACGTTGAAATGGCCTTAAAACCAATTATAAGCGCCGTCGGAACAAGATTTCTCCTTGGTGGAGCCATTATCTTGCTCTTTGGAACAAGCGTCTTATATTTCGGTAAACAGGCCAGAAAGAATAATGAAGATACAATCGAAAAGGAACCTATTTCAATTTAGGTTCCTTTTCAATTATCATAATAATTGGAACAATAATTAATAATAATATTAGAGCGCCAATTACATCAATTAAAACGTGTTGTTTAATAAATAAGGTTGAAAGAACAATCATAATTGATGTTAGCCAAAGCCCAATTCGATAACAAAGTTTTATCTCTTTTAAACCATAGGTTGCAAAAATGAATAAGAAAGCAAAAAAACAATGGCTACTAGGAAAACAATTTGTTACAGGATAATCAAAGCGATAGGTTAAATCAACAATGTAGGTACTTAGATTATTAACTTCAAATGAAGCCCTAATTATTGCGGCCGGATAAATAATGTAACAAGCCGCAACAATAATATTACCGATAACAGCAGCTAATGCATATCTTATAAAATGTTTTTTACTGTATAAATAAATAACAAAAGGAACAAAAAAGACTAATAAATACCAAATATAATAAAAATAAACAAACTCTGGAATAAAGGGGATACTTTCATCAATCTGATGACCAATGATCGTTGTTTTTAGATTAAGGTTCTTAATTAAGTTATATTTTAGTGATTGAAATAAAACCAGTAAAAAAGAATAAAAAAGACCTTTATATATTATATTCTTTTTCATCGGTTATTTATTGATTATCCTTAATAATACTAAAATTATAATTAAGAAACCAGCAGCTAAAACAAATAATCCAGCTGCCGTTTCACCCATTGCTGGTTCAAGTAACATAACAAACGTATCGTATACACTAACAAAAAAATTAGATATAATTCGCCAAGCATCTGAAATAAACTTAGTAATGCTATTTTCAGTCTTACTAGCAGTAGCTATAAACATTCGATTCACCTCTATGATAAAGTATAATACACTCTTGCAATTTATTCAATTATTTGTTATTCTATTAGTGCTTATGGCGGTATTGGTGAAGTGGTTAACACGCCAGATTGTGGCTCTGGTACTCGCGGGTTCGATCCCCGCATGTCGCCCCATATTTGAATCTGTCCAAACTTTAAGTAAAAGTTTGGTTAATAATCGGTCAACTTATAAATAAGTTGATTTTTTAATGGATAAAAATCACGGAAAGGATCAGATATGGCAAAAATAATTAAGAAAAAGATAACGATAGATGAAGATATTAAAAAAAAGATAAAACTAATATGTGATTTTGCTAAAGTAAAACCTAAGTTCATAAACGGTAATATTGTTAGGATAGACAAAACAAACTTAATGTATTTTGAACCTCATAAAGTTGTAATAAATGGTATCAATTTTTTGATATTTGAAAACAACAAAGAAATCTTTATA
>CAYSZU010000033.1:0-6621 GCA_964435635.1 uncultured Muribaculaceae bacterium | reverse complement strand
GTGTAAAGTTGTTTTTATATGCCGACAATTATTTGTAAATGTAATATACTTATAATAGAGGAGGTAAAATATGAAACCACAATCTATTCCAGTACACATTAATGCGGTACAAGGTAAAATTGCTCCTAATGTTATTTTTACAGGCGATCCATTAAGAGCAAAGTATATAGCAGAATCATTTTTAAGTAGTTATGAACTAGTTACTGATGTTCGAAATATGCTAGGTTATACTGGTTTATATAATAACGAACTAGTTACTATTATGTCTTCAGGGATGGGCATCCCATCGGCTGGAATCTATACTTTTGAATTATTATATTACTATCATGTTAAAAAAATAATTCGGGTTGGTTCTTGTGGGGCCACATCTAATCAATTAAATTTAGGTGACATTGTTTTAGCCGACTCAGTATATAGCGAAACTGACTTTGCTTATGCCTATAATGGTTTTACAGAAAAGTTAATCAAAACTTCTAAAAGTCTTAATCGGGAGATTATGAGAAATGCACAGGAACAGAATCAGGAAATCAAAGAAGGGGTAATTATTACCACTCCGGTTTTTGGTCCTTATGCTGATCCAGCTAAGGTTTATGAAAAAGTCCCCAAGAATTTAGATATTTTAGCGGAAGAAATGGAAGGTTTTGCGATTTGCCATTTGGCAAATGAATTTAACTGCGAAGCAACAGTCTTAGTAAGTGTTGTTGATTCGCCATTTACAAAGGAGTTTATTTCAGTTGAAGATAGGAAGATATCATTAAATAAGATGATTAAAATTGCCCTAGATTCAATTGTGAAATAAAGAGTGTGATATAGCATCAATTGTGCTAAATAAAAAACAAGGAATTCCTTGTTTTTTATTTAACTAATTTATTGATTAAGATTGTAAATTCTTTTAATAACTCAGCAAGTCTTTCTCTAGTTGTCGCTTCAAAACGAAGGGTTAGATTAGGTCCGGTGTTACTGGCTCTAATTAAAGCCCAGCCATCAGAATATTTAACTCTAACGCCATCAATATCTAAGAATTGATAATTCTTAGATATACAGTAATCTTTAACTTGATTAACGATAGCAAACTTTCTATCATCACTTACTTTAACTCTTAATTCTGGGGTATTAAAGTATTTATTTATTCCTTCAGTTAACTGGCTACATTTAAGTGAACTAGTAGATAAGATTTCTTGCAGTCTTAAACCACCATATATCCCATCATCATATCCGTGGTGACGATCTAAGAAGAAGAGATGACCAGAAAACTCCCCACCAAATAAAACAGGGTAGTTATAAACGAAAGTCTCAACAAAAGCACTACCGTTTTTTACCATAATTGGGGTTCCCCCTAATTTTGTAATTTCTTCTTCAAGGCTTTGGGAACATTTTACATCAAGGACAAAGTTTTTATTATTAACTTTTGGTAAGATATCACGAATGAAAATCGCCATTAAATGATCAACTTCAATCATTTTACCTTGTTCATCAATTATCCCAACCCGGTCACCATCACCATCATAAGCAATTCCTAAGTCAGCTTTAGTTTCTAAAACTTTTTCTTTTAAAGCTTTTAAATTAGCTTCGGTATTAGGATCAGGGTGATGGTTAGGAAAATTGGGATCACTATCACAAAACAAGAATTCAGTTTCCCAATTAAATTTCTCATATACTTTTTTAATAATGACTGCAGCAGTTCCGTTACCACAATCAATGACCGCTTTAATTGGTCGGCTACCAAAGTTAAAAGCTTGACCTAAATATTCAGCATATGAATCACTAATATCTAGTTTTTTTATCCAACCCTTAGTTGTTGTTATCTCTTGCTTATTATTTTTAAGTGCCTCATAAACAAAAGTTAAATCAGCTTTATTTAAATGTAAATAGTTCTCCCCAAATAGTTTAAAACCATTATCGTTTTTTGGATTATGGCTGGCTGTTACCATTAAACCATATTCTAACTTTAATTTATGAGAAGCATAATTTAGCATTGGTGTTGTAACAATCCCTAAATATATAATATTAATTCCTGAATCAACTAAGCCAAACATTAAGTTCTTCGTTAATTCATCACCACCAAAACGATTGTCTTGACCAACTACACAATAAGACTTATTTTTAGTATGTAAAAAGACCCCAAAAGCATATCCTAATGCTTTTGCTACTTCAGCATTTATTTGTTCTGGATAAACACCCCTAATATCCCATTCTCTTAAAATAGCTTGATCTAATTTCACAATAGCCACTCCCTAATATAAATATAGCATATTTTTACGATAAATGGACCAAAGTTCTCCCTTGCTTGACATTCTAAAGAAAGAATAAATTGCTTAATCTACTTGCATTAAAGATTCATTTGCTGTATAATCCAGTACATAAAGCAAATGCCGAAGCCGGTAATATTAGATTATTTTAAAGCGAACTAACAGTTGGTGTGAAGTTAGGAAAAGAAATAATATTATAAATCACTTCGAATGTGTTATTTTGAAATTAGTAGAAATAAACGGTTACTGCCGTTATCAGTATAAGTGTATGAAGATAATTCATAAATTAAGGTGGTACCACGGGAAAACCCGTCCTTTAGTTTATGAATTATTTTATTTTAAGAAAGGAAAAACATTATGAAAAGATTTGAGGAATTAGACAATCGTCCAGTTGCTGAGGTTGAAAAGACAATCTTAGAGAGTTGGGGTGGGGTTAGTGAAATTCTTAATAAGACAATCGCCAATCGCCAAGATGGTGAAAACTTTGTTTTTTATGATGGTCCAGCTACAGCCAACGGCTATCCTGGCTTACATCATATGTTAGGCAAGTTTTTGAAAGATGCTTTTTGTAAATATCAAACGATGCAAGGTAAAAGAGTTTTACGAAAAGTAGGTTGGGATACGCATGGTCTACCAGTTGAAGTTGAAGTTGAAAAAGAATTGTGCTTTACTGGCAAAGGAGATATTGAAAAATATGGGATTGATCCATTTAATAAAAAATGTCGGGAAAGCGTTTGGAAAAACGAAAAGTTATTTACTGATTTAACAAGTAAAATGGGTCAGTTTATTGACTTAGATAACCCTTATGTAACTTATGATGATAAATACATTGAAACTGAATGGTGGATCTTAAAAAAATTCTTTACTGAAGGATTATTTTATGAAGGGTCAAAAATATTACCATACTGTGCTAGATGTGGAACCGGCCTTGCTTCTCATGAAGTTGAGCAAGGCTATAAAGAAGTTAGTGTTGATACCGTTATTGTGACAATGAAGAAAAAAGATGAAGATGTTTATTTCTTAGTATGGACAACAACTCCTTGGACCTTACTTGCTAATGTGGCTCTGTGTGTTAATCCAACGGCTAAATATGTTAAAGTTGAATCTCAAGGTTATAAATTTATTTTAGGAGAAGATTTAGCACCCCAAGTTTTAGGCGAAGATTATCAAGTTTTAGAAACATATACTGGTAAAGATTTAGAATATCAAGAATATGAGCAATTATTACCATTTTTAAAAGTAACTAAAAAAGCTTTTTATGTTACTTGTGATGATTATGTTACAACTGATGATGGGACGGGAATTGTTCATATGGCACCAGCTTTTGGGGCTGATGATTATGCTGTTGGTCGTAAGTATGACTTACCAACACTAAATCCAGTTGGCGAAGATGGTTGTTATAATGATGGCCCTTGGCAAGGAACTGGGGTTTTTGATGCTGATTTAGAAGTAATTAAATATTTAAAAGCTAATGATCGTTTGTTTAAAAAACAACGAATTGAGCATAACTATCCGCATTGCTGGCGCTGTGGCACACCATTAATCTATTATTCTAAGCCATCATACTATTTAGAAGTAACTAAGATCAAAGACCAAATAGTTGCAGCTAATAAAACGGTTAATTGGTATCCAGCTTATATTGGTGAAAAAAGATTTGGTAACTGGTTAGAAAACTTAAATGATTGGGCAATCTCGCGTGATCGTTATTGGGGCACGCCATTACCATTATGGACTTGTAGTTGTGGTCATCAAGAAATGATTGGTTCCAAAGCTGAGTTAGTTGAAAAAGCCATCGAAAAGATCGATGAACAAATTGAACTTCATCGCCCCTTTGTTGATGATATTCATCTAAAATGTTCAAAATGTGGGCAAGCGATGAATCGTTGCCCTGAAGTAATTGACGCTTGGTT
Source organism: uncultured Muribaculaceae bacterium (assembly GCA_964435635.1). Taxonomy (GTDB): domain Bacteria; phylum Bacillota_I; class Bacilli_A; order RF39; family UBA660; genus DAOOOU01. The sequence continues at coordinate 2,462 of CAYSZU010000033.1, read as the reverse complement.
TGATTCAGGAGCAATGCCATTTGCTCAATATCATTATCCTTTTGAAAACGAAGAATTATTTAATAATCAATTTCCCGCTGATTTCATTTGTGAAGGAATTGATCAAACTAGAGGTTGGTTTTATTCTTTATTAGTTATCTCAACTTTTGTTAAGGGTGTTAGTCCTTATAAGAATGTTTTAGTTAACGATTTAATTCAGGATGCTGAAGGTAAAAAGATGTCTAAATCAAAAGGGAATATTGTTGAACCTTTTACAACCATGAAAGAATATGGGGCGGATACAGTTAGATTTTTTCTACCTTACGTTTCACCCGTTTGGGTGCCGTTAAGATTTGATATTAACGGCTTAAAAGAAGTTCATTCGAAATTCTTTAATCCATTAAAGAACACTTATAACTTCTTTGCTTTATACGCTAATACTGATGATATCAATATAGCTGATTGCCAAGTGAAATATGAAGATTTAGAAGAAATTGATAAATGGATTTTATCTAAATATCATAAACTATTAAAATATGTAACTGAAAGTTACAATGAATATGATTTAAATAAAGTTGTTAGAGCGGTTTCTGAATTTGCTTCAGAAGACTTAAGTAATTGGTATATTAGAAGAAACCGGAAAAGATTCTGGGGTAGTAAGTTAGATTCAAGTAAAAAAGCGGTTTATCAAACAACTTATAATGTCTTAGTTGGTTTAGTGCAAATGATTGCTCCAGTCACTCCTTTTGTGGCCGAAGAAATATATCGTAAATTAACTAATAAAGAATCAGTTCATTTAAGTGACTATCCATTATTTGATTCGAAAATGATTAATGAAAAAATTGAACATAAAATGGACTTAGTCCGCAGTTTAATTAGTATTGGTCGTTATGTTCGAGAAGAAAATAAAATTAAGGTTCGTCAGCCATTAGCTGAAGCGGTAATTGATGCGATTAACGAAAAAGAAATCGGTGATTTATTCCCGTTAATTGAAGAAGAATTAAATGTTAAGAAAATCGTTGTGGCAAAAGATTTAAGTGTTTATATGAATTATTCAGTTAAACCAAACTTTAAAGTGGCCGGACCAATTCTTGGGGGTAGTATTAAAGCTTTTAGTGATTACTTAGCAGCATTTACTAGTCAAGATGTAATTGACTTACAAAATGGTCAAAAGAAAGTATTTGATTGTAATAACCAAGAATATCAAGTCACCTTAGATTTAGTCGATGTTCGCATTGATAGTAAGGAAGGCTTTAATGCTGGTATGGAAAATAATAATTTTGTTATTTTAAATACGAAACTAACCGAAGAACTAATCTTGGAAGGAAACGCTCGTGAAATAATTTCTAAAATTCAACAACTAAGAAAAAGTAATAAATTTGATATTGCTGATCGAATTAAGATAACTTATCAAGGTGATGAAGAAATTGCTAAAACTCTAGCAGTCCACCAAGAATATATTAAATCAGAAACTTTAGCACTTGAAATAACCGCCGCAGATAATTTTAGTAATTCTGAAACCCTTGATATTAATGATCATAAAATGACAGTTTACATTCAAAAAGTTTAATTAAATTGACAAAGAAGAAAGCCGTACTTATAATTAAAGTACTTAGATTAATAATATTATTTTAATAAATAATAATTATGTTCTGCGGAATTTAATATTATTCAAATTATGATAGTATGATAAACAGAAAAGTTACTTCTAGTAATATCTTATCTGAATCTAAGGACGACAATTGTAAGAGAGAAAGAAAACTCTAAAGTTAAGATGCCGAACTAGATTCTGATAAGATCTAGGAATAATGTCGATTTGGTTGATATGATAACGGTTTTTTAAAAACTCAAAAGAATGATGGATCAGCATCATTCTTTTTGGTTGATTAAACTTGACAAATATTGTTAATCAATCCTTGACAACTAAAAAGATATATTATATACTGAAGATGCTTAGATAGATAATAATCAGTAGAAGCTAACTAATTGTATTATTTACGCTGTATGCTATTTAATATTAATTATTAGAATATTAATTGGTTATTACAAGAAAACTTACTTTTTAAGTAAGATCTTATCTGTATCTAGGTATTACAATTGTAGTGGGAGAAAGAAAACTCCTAAGATAAGATGTTGTAATAAATACTGATAATATTTATTATAGTTATGTTAGTTTATCTAATATAATAGTAACAACTTTTCAAAAACTCGAATCAACTTTTTTATCAGATTAGTTGATTTTTGTTTGGGGTAAAGATATAAATGTATCTTGTGAAAGATAAATTTTCATGATATTATATATATAATAGGAGCTGAATTTTATGAATATCGAACAGGAAAAAGAAACCGGTTTAAAAAACAAGCAAACAGCCAAGCAAAGAATAATGGAACTATTTAAAAATAAGAGGAAAAGAATTATTGTCTATTCAATAATAATATTGATTAGTGGTTTCTTTTCTTTTTTAATATTTAATAAAAATGAT
>CAYSZU010000032.1:0-6738 GCA_964435635.1 uncultured Muribaculaceae bacterium | reverse complement strand
TAAAGATAACTATTACTATCTCCTTCTCGAACAAAAGCTTTCAATAAGCCCATTGCTTCAAGACCTTCCCGAGCTGTTCTAATGCTATCTAAATCAGTTTTAAGAATAGTCATTAAATGATGATGATGATATTCATGACTCATAACTTCTAAGCGATCTAAATCACGCCATAAAGTTAAATATAAACTAACTGCAATGGCCCCGATAATTGGTTCATATAACGAGATCAAATTCTGGCGGTCTATTTCAGTTAAAATAGTTTTGTTTATTACGATATAACTATCAGCAGGCAACAAAGTAATTAATTTCATAAACTCACCAGCTTTCATTTTATATTATATGTTAATTTAGATTTTAGCACAAGAAAAAAGCGCCTTACGGGCTTATTCTTCGGAATTAAGATAACTGTTAATAATCTGATAAACTTCTTCCCGACCTTTTTTAGTAATGGCTGAGAAAAAAACAATATTATCATTTTCTTTTAAATTAAAAGCCTCGTTAATATACTTTTCTTGTTTAAGACGATTTTTTTGTGAAATCTTATCATATTTAGTAGCAACTATTGTTACATCTAAATCATAATACTTTAAAAATTCAAACATTAATTCATCATTTTCACTAGGTTTATGACGAAAGTCAACTAGCATAAATACTCTTTTTAAATTTTTGCGATTAACTAAATACTCTTCAATCATTAAACCAAATTTCTTTTGTTGGGTTTTATCAGTGTTAGCATAACCATAACCAGGAACATCAACTAAATAAAATCTTTCGTTTATTAAGTAAAAATTTAAAGTTTGAGTTTTACCCGGCTTAGAACTGATATGAGCATAATTTTTTCGCGCAATAATCGTATTAATAAAACTACTTTTACCAACATTACTTCGCCCAACTAATAGAAATTCATCCTTTAAATCAGCTGGATATTGGCTGATTCTAACGGCTAAATTCTTTAATTCAACTGAATCAATTTTCATATTGACTATCACCTACGTAGAACAATTATAACTGATTATAAAAAATAAAGCAAATTATGACAAAGAAGAGTTATTGAAATAACATTTAATTAAATGTATAATGATATTATAGAAAGGATTATAAAATGGGAAAAACAAAAAGAAGAATTCGTAATATTGAAATCCTCATTATTGTTATTGCTTTAATGTTAGGCATTATTGGAATTTTTAGTTACGATTATTATGAAAACAATTTTAAGAAGGACAATTCTAATTTAAATGAAAAGCTTCCCCAAGAGCATTTACCTTTAACAAGACAATCAGCAGAAGTTAAGGAATTATATACTTGGGTGACTGATTGTGGGGCTTGTGCCGAAGGTTATTTTTGGGCTTTAGCTGATTATCCACAACTAGCTAATGGAGAAGCTATTACCGGAGAGACTATGATTAAAACTGATCAACAAACACTAATGTTTAAACAGCTGGAATTAGCTAAGTTGATTCCAAGCCCAGATAATATTAAAGAAAAAGATGTCGTTTTAAAAATTCCAAGTGCTAAAGTAGATGAAGCAATCGAAAAGATATTTGGATCAGCCATTACATTTGATAAAACAGCTATTAAAAACGCTTTTTATCACGGTTATAATTTTAATTATAATAGTCAAGATGATACTTTGGTTGGTGAATGGGCACCTTATGGTTGTGAAGGATCTACGCCTGGTGAAACGAGTGTTTTATTAGCCGTTGAAGAATCAAAAAGCGCCTTGCATCTAATAATTCAAGTTTATGAGATTAAAGTTGATGAATTAGGAATAGAAACTAAAGACGGAGTTGATTTCTTTGTTTATGACTATACTTTTAAAAAGGGTTTAGATAATCAATATTACTTTAGTAGTGTTGCCTATAATTTTTAAATCAATTTATTAATTCTATAAAACACCATTTAATTAGTGGTGTTTTTCCTTTACATTTTTTTGTATATATTTGCAAAAATATTGGCCATGACTCTTCCCATAAAAAAAAAATATGATATAATTGGGATAGTTAAGGTGGGACATGATTATGAAAGAAAATAAGAAAGATAATTTGGTTGGTTTTAAAAGCTTTCCAAAATCAAAAAAACTATTTTTGCTGATTGATGCAGCATTAATAATATTATTAATGATTTCTGGAGTAGTATCATTAAATATTAAAGCAGAAAAAGATAATCGAAAGTTTATGGTAACTTTTGATTCTAATGGTGGTAGTATTGTTGAAAAGCAACTAGTACTTAAGAATAATAAAGCTGTTAAACCAGCTAATCCAACTAAAGAAGCATTTGTTTTTGTTGAATGGCAATTAAACAAAGTTGTTTTTGATTTTAATACTAAAATTACTAGCGATATTATTTTAACTGCTGTTTGGGAAAATGATTTAGCACCGCTTTTATTAGTAACTTTTGATTCTAATGGTGGTTCAGAAGTTCTACCAATCGAAGTTAGACAAGGCTCAGCTATTAGCCCACCACTTAATCCAACTAGAAAAAATTATGTTTTTAAAGGTTGGTATTTAGATAAAGAATACTTTGATTTTAATTTACCAATAATGAATAGTATGACATTAGTTGCTAAATGGCAGTTAGCTTCTTCTACTCCGAGCAAAAAGGTAGAACCAATTATCAAACCTGATTCTACTCCGAGCAAAAAGGTAGAACCAATTATCAAACCTGAAGTTATAAAAAAAGTTAGAGAATATTTGCCTGGTGGTTCAGCAACTGTTGGTGCTGCATCACTAGCAACAAGATTTATCTTCGGAGTCTTCTTCCCGAAAAATTAATTAAAAAAGATTCTATTTAATTAGAATCTTTTTTTGTGGCTTTATTTAAGTAATCAGCAACCTCATCTAGGCTATTAAAAATATTAACTTTATTTTCTGTTAGAATCTTTTTAAGCATTGAAATCCCCTTCTGTTGATGCTCATTAAAGGTTTTTCCCCCTCTTTCATTTAAAACACAAAAAATAGTCCGTTCGGGTCTTTTATTACTATCATCAACAACTTCAGCATCAGACATTGAGTTGTATGGTGGTATTTCTGGAGTTAGAACATATATCAATAATCATCGTTCTTCCGATGGTAGAGTTCATTAATTTGAGCGCCTTCGGTCCAAGTTGAAACAACAGGATTAAAAGCTTTGATTTTACTTTCATCTAACTTGGCAATTAATTCATCACGCCAAGTTGACTTGTTGCAAGTTCCTCCTAAAAAAACAGTAATCATATAATCCTCCTAAATAATATTTTGCGCTTTGATTGTTGCATAAATTGTTGCGTTGATCTCTTCTTTTGGCAGCATCTTGCCATTCTTTGAGCATTCAATTAAGATCCATTTATTTGGTTCTTTTTTACACATTTTCCGGTATTCCTTAGCTGATTCCATTTGATGATAAAAATTGCGCTCTGCTTGATCCATTGCTTGCCCTTTAGCGTAAGTTCTTTTTGCTTTATTCAAAACATTTGCCTGACATATTTTTTTATCTTGCGCGCGTCGCAGAAATCGGGACATAACCTGGGCCATTAGTTTTGATCAAAGTATAACGGTTTGCTAGATAACGAAGATACTTGATTGAATATAAGCGCAAGTTTTTAATCCCGGCCAAACTAGGCTGAGTAGCAAGTTCTTCATATGACATGTTCTGATATAATTCATCATCTTTTAATCTGCCCTCATGATTCGCTTGGCGATCTTTTTCTCGAGCTCTTTCAATTCGTTCAACAACCTGAGAATATATCTTTTTTTGAATTTCAAGTTTTTGTAGCTGGTCAGGACTTAATTCTTGAGCAGCAGAAATAAACTTAACATAATTAATTGTTTGAATCGATTCCATTGAGTAATTAGGATAATTAATAATATTAATTTCACCATTAGCAAAATCGAAATTGATTTGATCATTCTCATCACAATAATTATTAACCGTTTCTGTTGTAGTAAACATTGGATTATCAGCAATATTAGCCTTCACAAATTTATCTTTTAAAATTAAAATCTCGCCATTCATTGCCATTTTAGCAAAAGTATAATATGAGGTGCTCATTGCGGCGACATCAATTACTTCTGTAGTTGATTTAATAATATTATTTAGGGTTGCTCTCATTTCCTTGCGACCAAGACTATCTTTATTATCGTTGCGATTAAATCTGACTATTAGTTCAAGATGTAAACCTTTTTCTTTTGGATTATAAATAATAACCCAATCCCGACCAATAATAATACTATTATTATTGGTTAAATCATTTATATTAGCTAATACCCCCGGAATCATATTCGCCTCGTAATTAGCCTTAAAAGCAACTTCAACTATCTTTTTTACTTTTTCATATTCTGGTTCTGTTAACCTCCGATTACTAATTACATCGGGCTCATCATTATATTGGTTATTACCAGTGTATTCATCATTATATTTTGAAATATCATCAGTTAAAGCGGCTGAAGCAATTGAATCTCCGGCCTTTAATTTTTCTTGATAAGCAGCAATAATTTTTTCTCCTAATCTTTGGCTAAGCTGATTACCCATAAGTGATGCTAAAATTATTTGATTATCAGCTGTCCTTTTAACTTCAAGAATGTCGATAGTTTTTCCTGATTCATCATTTATTTCAATAATTCTAATATTATTACTAGTTAATACCTTTGCTTTTTCTGTTTCACTAAAATTTTTAATATTATTTTTTAAATCAAAATACATTAAATAACTGTCCGAAAGTTTAATAGTCTTGAAAGTTAAATTATCAACTTGACCACTTATATAAGGTAAAGAAGAAAATTCCCTTTCGACTCCTACTTCAAAAGGTTTTTCCACCTTATCATAATCTTCGCGAAGAACACCGAAGGTTTTCATTAATCCAGCAGCATACGCAAAAGACGGGTTTACACCATTATAGTTAAGGACGCTATAATCTATTAATTCTTGAACCGTTTTAAATTTTAGAAAACTATTATAGGCTTGAGCTTCGCGAAGATTATTAAACATAGTCTCTAGTTCTTTACTAGAGTAAGCAGCTAAGAGTTTATAATTTTCTCTTAAATCAAGCAAAAAGCCTTGATCAATACCAACTGAGATTCGGGAGAAAACAGTTTTAAATTTATTAAGTTGCTCATTATTATTAATAAAAAAACTAAAACAGGCCATCGCATTATCTAAACTATTACTTTCATTTTCAAAAAAACCAAATGTTATAGCAGATCCTAATAAAGCCCGTGAATATTCTAAATAGGTATCTTGACGCTCGGCAAAAAAAGACTTAATGATTTCACTATTTATAAATCTTTGATACTCCCCTTGTTTTTGTTTAGCAATATTAGCCATTGTAACTGGTAGAGCCTCAACAAAATTTATATCAAGTTCTTCCCCGTTATAAACTTTTAACCACTCATTAATTGAAAAATAACAATTGGTAACTAAATATTCTTTTTTTAAATCAGAAATATCATTAAAAGTAGGCATTAGCTCAATAATTTTATTATAATTATCATGTTTGTCCGTCTTACCAAACATTGCCACATAATAAAGACACTCATATATTTTAACAATATCGTCCGCTTGTTTAACAACCGCTAAAATTCCATTCAAATTTCCTGTCAGTAATAAATCAGCGGCGCTTGATAAATTATTGGTGGCATCATTATGAAGAAATAACTGATGTTGCTCCTGACTCCTTTTAGCATTTAAATCAAGGAGATATAAGTTTGAATAAGCTGTTCTTATAAAATCTTTTATCTCTCCAACTGTTAAGTAATTATATAAGGTTTTAATTAAATCAGTAGAAATTGATTTTGCAAATTTATAATAGTCTTCATAATTACCATATTTTAAATAATCTAGCTCAAAAATATCAGTATTAATTTGTTCATCAGTTATTGAACTCTTAATATCAAAGGGCAGCCCTTGATAATTAGGGTTTTTTAAAATAAGTTCAGGGGCGATATTTATTCCTAGTTTTCCCAAAATATATTTATCGATTTCTAATTGATTATCTTTATTTTCGTTTGCCCTATTTATTACCCAAAGCAAATAATACTCACTATGCTCTTCAGAAGTAGTATTTTTGATTATTTCTCTTACTTTATCAATGCCTACTAGATCAATTGCCCGATTGACTGTATCACTAAATATTTTTTTTGAAAAAACAGGAAACTTTGAATCTAGTTTTAATAAAGAAATACTTTCCTTAGTACTAAGTATTTCTTCAGTTTCAATGATCTTAATAATAATTTCTTTAATGTAAGGGGTATATTCATCTAAAAAAAGTTCAGGATAAATATCCTTTAATTTTTTAAAACCAGCCATTGAAATTGGCTCGCGTTTTTTTAATCTTCTAATAAGGATATCTTCGGCCCCTTCAGTTAATAAAGCAGATGTCCCAAGATTTAGTTCTTGAATAGTTTTTAAAATTATATCAACATTAAATAGATCAAATTTATTAAATAGATATAAAACATATGGTAGGTTATAACCAAAATCACCTTGGCAAATGCTTTTTATTAACTCAAAGTTATTTATTAAATAATTAATCTCTTCATCTGCAACACCTAAGTATCGAATCTTTTTAACAACTTGACGACTATATAGGGAATTTAGCTTAATTCGCTGTGATATTTTCATTACGCTCATCTCCCTTAATCATATCCTAATACTAATATATTATAATTATTTTTAATAAACAAGCATTAAAAAATCAAACTAATTATAGTTTGATTTATTATTAAATGGTACCAGTTAGATAGAAGTTGTTACCCCCTATCTCTT
>CAYSZU010000031.1:0-7646 GCA_964435635.1 uncultured Muribaculaceae bacterium | reverse complement strand
ACCAATAAAAATTCTCGATTTATTCCCACGAACAACAGTCAAACTTGGATATGTTCCCTCAAAGAGAATTATATTCATCTCCCTAATTTTTGACAGCTATCCACTCATCTCAAAACACACGGAAACAATAATTGTCCTTGAAAGGAAGGAAAGATAAAATGAATGGTCAAGATAGATTAAATATTAAAATTGGTGGGTTAGTTGATGTTGTCTTAAAAAATGATCAACGAACTAATAAATTAACTCGAGGTCATGTTAAAAAGATTTTAACAAACAGCAAGTTTCATCCCCATGGGATAAAAGTTATGCTTGAAGAAGATAATCAAGTTGGTCGGGTAGCAAAAATATTATCTTAAAAATTAGTAACAGTCATTTAATCAAGTAGGAGCTTTTAAAATCTGCTTGATTTTTTTATTAAATATGCTATTACAACTATTAAATTTTGGGGGTTGTCAAATGTTTAAACGTAACAAATATTCGGTAATTAGTGCACTGACGGGGGAACCGCATTTTCATAAAGACCGTCGGACCTATACTTTTTTTAGTAATCAAACACATCGTCAAAGAATTAATTTATATTTAGAATTAGGCCGCGAATGTAACGCTAATTGTTCTTTTTGTCGAAACAAAACCTTTGACCCGTGTGAATATGATTTTGAAGCAATTAGAACTAATGCTAGTTATATCGGTAGGTATGTAAATACCATTATTGTTGGCGGTGGGGAACCGACAACTAAAATGGATGATTTAATGACGCTAATTAATGACTATGAAAGAGATATAATCGCTAGTAAACGTTTACAAGTTATTACTAACGGTAAGGTTGAACTAAATAAACTTAAAAAATTAATTTATAATTCAGATATATACATTAGCCGTCATGCCCTTGATGATGAAGAGAATGCCGCTATTTTTGGTTCAAAACCGGATAAAATTATAAGAGCAAATCAATATTACAATAAATTAAGCTATTATGACCGCAAAAGAATTACTTTTAGTGCCACTTGTGGCCCGGATACTTTATGTAGCCCAGAGAAAATCGAAGAATATGTTAAAGGGGTTAGTGATCTGGGAATTAATAAGATGTTACTATGTAATTTAATGAAGGATGCTTCAAGTAGTATTATTGAACAACCAGAAGATGTTTTTAATGATGAAGCCTTTGATGAGATCTTTAGCCGCTTAAAATCTTTAGGTTATAAAGAAGGTAAGACAATTGTTTCAACCGGCGGTTACTTTTTAACAATCTTCAAACAAAACTATGGTGGCAGTGTAGTCGTTTTAAAAAGATATATTACTAAAAAAGAATTAGCTAAAACTTTTCCCTATGCTGAGTATCAAACCTATGATTTATCAATGAATCCACAAGGAGAAATCTTTCAAAGTTGGCATCAAGAAAATGAACCAGTTAAAGTGGAAAGATTTGATTCTTATAGAGCACAACAAAAAGAGCAAAAGAAGCACATATTAAGGATTTAACAATTGTTAAATCCTTTTAATTATTATTAACATAATTTGAGGCTTGAATATCTATATAATATATGCTATTATATAAAACGCAAAGGAGCTAAAGATAATCGTGTTTGAAGAAAAAGATGGTATTTATAAATATACTAAAAATTTATTTAAATCGACTCGTGATGCTATATTTAGTGCTATAGATTCTTTCTGTACAATCACTAATCAAGAAGTTTGTTTATCAGTTAAAAAAACTTTAGAACTTAAATACGCTAAGAATATCGCTTTAATTATTTTCCTTGATAATTTTATTGATAATTTAGCTTTAGATCAAGAAACATTACAAGCCGAAATGACTACTGTAATTAAACAATTTTGTGAAAACAACGAACTGTTTTCTGAAGAAGATATTAATGATGTAGAATCAAGTAATGAAGCTAATATTCAACAATTTATCAATGAACTTGGGGTTAAATATTTTAATTCTAATCCTGATCAAGTTGAAAAAGCTAGGGTTTTTGCTAATCGTAAGATCAAACCATTGTTAAATATTAGCGATGAAGCAATGATATTAACTAAATAATATTAAAGATAAGAACAGTTTGTTCTTATCTTTTTATGTGCGTAAAATAAGAAGTATGTTAAAATAACAATATAAGTTGGGGAGCTAAAAAATGAGGATATATGTTACAAGACACGGCGAAACAGATTGGAATGCCAAGAGTAAGGTAATGGGTAAGGCTAATATTAGACTGAATGAAAAGGGTATTAATCAAGCTAAAGAGACAAGAGAAAAACTAGCGGGAACCAAAATTGATTTAATAATTGTTTCACCTTTAGTTAGAGCTCTAGAAACAGCAAAGATAATTAATGAGGTCTTGAATACTAAAGTTATTATTGATGAACGAATTTCTGAAAGAGATTTTGGGGAGTTTGAGGGCTCAGCTTATAAAGAAGTAAATTCTATTGGTTTTTGGGATTATTATGAAAATCATAAGTATCAAAAAGCAGAAAATATTGAAGCTTTCTTTACCCGGGTTTATGATTTTTTAGATAGTTTAGCTGAGTTAGATAGTGATTTAAATATATTAATTGTTGCTCATGGGGGAATTAGTATTCCGATTAATTGCTATTTTAATGGTTTACCAGATGATAATATTTTGTTTCCCCTCGTATTAGATAATTGTGAAGTAGCTTCCTATTATTTAAAAAATAAAAAAATGTGTTAAAATAGGAATAGATATTAAGGAAAGATTTAAATGAAAAATAATGTTGCCCTAGTTACTGGAGGAACTTCAGGAATTGGCAAAGAAATAGTTAAAGAATTACTTAAAAACGATTTAATCGTTTATGCGGTATATCTTAATAATGATGAGCAGTGCATTAAAGCTAAAGCGGAATTAGCCGAGTATCAAGATCGTTTAACTTTTATTAAAGCTGATGTTAGTCAGGAAGCAGAAGTTAAAAAGTTGTTTTCAACAATTGAAAAATTAGATTACTTAGTTAATAATGCTGGTATAAATGTAGATGAAACAATTGAACAAGCTAATCTTGATTCATATTTAAAAGTGATTAATACCAATCTTATTGGTAAAATGCTTTGTATTAAATATGCTATACCATTATTAAGAGAATCTAATGATGCAAGTATCATTAATATTTCCTCAAGTTTAGGCGTTAAACCAACCACTGAATGCAGTGCTTATTGTTGTGCGGCTTCAGCTATTCATACATTAACCATGTGTGCCGCTTTAGAACTGGCTGATGATAATATAAGAGTAAATACTATTAGTCCAGCCTTCACTCCAACTCCGTTATCACTATCTTGGTGGACACCTGAAGAAATAGAAGAAAAGAAAAAACGTAATCCGCGTCATCGTTTAGGTAAAGTCGAAGATATTGCTAATGTAGTATTATTTCTTCTTTCTGATAAAGCGAATTATATCAATGGTGAGAATATTAGAGTTAATGGTGGTTCCTTATTAAAATAAGTTCTACTAGGCGATGAAAGGAAACAAACAACGAGAGAAAATATCTATTATTGGAAATGTGATAATGGTATTCCAAAAGAAATAAAATTAAGAGGCTATCAAACTGATTATGGTAAAGCCGATATTAGTCAAATTGTAATTGCTGCTAGTACTGCTTTTTTTGGTAAACCACCAATTAAGGTTGAAAAGTTTGCAGAAGGTCAAACTGGTAATCATGACGCTTATAAAATTATTTATGAAGATAAATCATATTTTTTTCGCGCTGATGAGAGTTATACAACTGATGAATACTTATGGGCCGAAAAAGCAGCAACTGATTTAGCAAGACAAAATGGTGTGAAAGCCCCAATTGTCTATTTTGTTGATACTTCAAAAAAAGTATTTCCCTTACGTTACTCAATTATGGAATATGTTTCTGGTCAAGCAATGAATATATATTATGGTGATAATACGATGGACCGAGCGGCTGCTGCCAGAAGTTTAGCTAATGAGCTTGGTAAACTTCATCAAATAAAACTAAATAAATTCGGTTTTATTAATACTGATCTTTATCAAAGGACTAACCAAATTGAAGGGTTAGATTTAACTAATCAAGATTATTTCTTTAAAAAGTTCAATGACCACTTAGAGTTTTTAATCGCTGCTAATTTTATTGATCAAACAATGCTTGATGAAATCAAGTCATTAATTGATCAACTAAGTTACGTCTTAGATATTAAACAAGGTTATATGGTTCATAAAGACGCTCCTTTTTGGAATGTAAATGGCACAGAAAGTGAAGTTATCGCTTTACTTGATTGGGATGATGTTATTTCTGGTGATCCACTTGATGATTTAGCCGTTATTAAATGTTTTTATCAAGATGATGTTTGGCTGCCGTTTATCAACGAGTATCAAAAAAACTTTCCTTTGGGTGATAATGCCGCCCTGCGTTTTTGGTTATATTTCTTAAGAAATATAATTTGGAAAGCTGTCTTTAGAATCGATATGGGCTATTTTAAAGTTTCAACAAATCGTTCATTTATTAATTCTAGTACCAAGCAAACATTAGAAGAGTTTACTTATTCGCAAATTAAATTAGGTCTTGAAAACTTAAGACATTTAGCAGCTACTAAAGACCAACCAAATAAAATTATTTAAATATTAATAAAATCTAACTAGTAATAGTTAGATTTTATTGTTATAATATGTTTTAAATTTAGGGGGAAATATGAATAATTTAAATGATTTAGAAGCTAAATATATTGAACTAATCTTAAAACGTTGTTTATCTTTTAATTCGACTAAATCTTTATTGATTCACGTTGAAACAAAAGAAAACTTAGCCTTTGCTAATCGGGTTTTAGCTCGAGCAAAAGAATTAGGGGTATTAGAAGTAATAATTAGATTAGAAGATATTGATGAAGTTCATACTTATTTAAAAGAAACAGCTTTAGCTGATATCAAATTAAATAGTCTAATCGATCGAACAATTTGGAATGATTTTGCCACCGCTGAAAAAGCTATTTTATTCATGACAACAACCGTTCCCGGAATCATGGATGATATCGATCCAGAAAAAATTAAAAAGACGGCTGATGTTAAGAGTCTAACAATGCCAAATTACATTTCTAAAGTAGTTAGGTATGAATTTCCATGGTCAATCATTGTTTTACCTAATCAAAGATGGGCCAAGACAGTATTTCCTGATGATCCTAATAGTTATGAAAAACTATACTATAGTATCCTAAAAATGTGCATGATTGATCAACCAGATCCAGTTAGGGCTTGGGAAGATTACATTGTTAGTAATAATCATTATAAAAGCATATTAAATAATCTTCAAATAAAAAAACTTCATTATACAAATACTTTAGGAACTGATTTAGAAATAACGCTACCAGATAATGCTATCTGGTTAAATCTAGATAAGCAAGATAAAAATGGTAATCCTATTTTAGTTAATATGCCAAGTTATGAAATCTTTACTTCACCTGATTTTCGTTATACTAATGGGGTTGTCTATAATAGTCGACCATTAGTTTATAACGGAGCTATAATAGATTCTTTTTATCTTGAGTTTCAAGATGGCCGCGTAAAAAAAGCCAAAGCAAAAATCGGCCATGATGTTTTAAATAACTTTTTAGCCAAGCATGATAAAATTCCTTATCTTGGTGAAGTTGCCTTAGTAAATAACGATTCGCCAATATCACTTACCAAAAAAGTATTTTATAATACTTTATATGATGAAAACGCTTCTTGTCATTTAGCTTTTGGTCGGGCTAATCCAAATGCAATTCCAAATGGCAAAGCCATGAGTAAAGAAGAGTTAACTAAAAATGGCATTAATATTGCGCCAGCTCATGTAGACTTTATGATTGGGACACCTGATTTAAATATTAAAGCCGAAACTAATCAAGGTAAAAAACTAATCTTTAAACAAGGTAGTTATAATTTATAATAGTAAAGAGGGATAGGATGAACCAGATTTATATTGCCGAAAAAGCCTTTATTATTGATCCGAATGATCGTTTGTTAATAATAAAAAAAGGTCAAGAAGATTTATTGAATCCTAATAAACACGAAGTTCCCGGGGGCAAATTTGAATTTGGTGAAGATCCCGAGGAATGTCTAAAAAGAGAAGTCTTTGAAGAAGTAGGAATTGACATTGTTGTTGGTGATCCATTTGCTACTTGGGAATGGGTTTTTAGTAAAACAGTTGATATTCAAATAGTAGCAATTGGCCGCATTTGTGCAACAAATGCAACTGAATTAGATTTTTCTAATCAAACAATAACGGATAGCATCGTTGAAGCAGAGTGGGTCCCAATTGCTGAATTAGGAAATTATGACTTCATTCCTAATATGCTCCCTGCAATTAATGATTTCATTAAGTTATATAAAAAGCACCAGGATAATTCAAAAGGCTATGATCGTTTTACTCAAGTAAAAGAGAAATTTGAAAATAATAAGCAAAGAGCTAAATAATAAAAACGTTATAAAAAGTCAAAGTTAATACTTTGACTTTTTATACTATAGAGCTACCTGTCTTTCAATAATATTGAGGCCAATATTAAATCGGTTTCGTAGGTAATTTTGATATTATTCTTAAAATCAAGGTTTAGGTATACTTTAGATTTCTTTGGTAAATGATATGCTACTTCAGTATATTTTGATTCGGGATTGAAATATTTATATAGTAATTTAAACTTATAAGCTTCCGGAGATTGTGCGAAATAATATTTATTTCTATCAATTCTATCAAATTTATCATTAATTAATTCCCCAGGACATTTTTCGCAAGTTATAATTATTTCATATTCATTTAGTCTGTTAAAATAATCGTCTATTAAATCAGAAGTCACCATTGGGGAGACGGCGTTTAAAATAATAACATTTTCACATTTTGGAAAAAATTTATTTATATAGTCTAAAGCATTTTTTAACGAATAATGCCTCTCTTTTCCGTTAGGAACAATGGCCATTTTCTTTTTATCAATTTCTTTAGAGTAACAAAGGTTATCTTTATTAATAACCATAATAATTTCATTTGTTTTTTTTGAATTTTTAGCCGCACTGATAACGTAGTCTATTACTGGCTTACCATTTAAATCTAAATATTGTTTAGGAACTTTTGCTCCGTATCTTAAGCCTTTTCCTCCTGATAAAATTATTGCAACATTCATTATTTCCTTCCTTTCGAATCCTCAAAGTTATATTCAGTTCCATCTTCAAAAACAACTTTTAAAGGGCTGTGATTGACCCTTTTTTCCAACGGCGGGAGAGTCATGTAGTCTCCATAAATTTTTTTAAGTAATTTATCATAATTTTTAGGGCAACTATATTTTCCTTTTTCAAATTTTAATTTCACTAAAGGGAATACGTCTTTTTTTAAATGAGTTTCTTTAATTAATGATAAATTGCCGGTCATATTTGAGATATATTTAGAGTTATTAGTGCCCCCTGTCTTAAGAATAATATTCGTAAGCCAAAAAAGTAATCTAATACTTGAAATTGAAGCTATAAATTTAAATAGACGCCACTTGATATTTTTTTTTTCTCCAACAATAATGCCGTTTTTATAATTGATTATACTTGTTACAGTTAATCTAAATCTATTTATGGTTTTATGAAAAACAGAAAAAGGCTTTTTTATGTTATCATAAGGAAATATATCAATCCATATTCCGTGATTTGTATCAACGTTTTGTACTGTTT
>CAYSZU010000030.1:0-8527 GCA_964435635.1 uncultured Muribaculaceae bacterium | reverse complement strand
AAATGACAGTTGGCAATGGTCGTGGCTACGTGGATGCAAAAACTAATCAACAAATGCTAGAAGAAAAGAAAATTGGCGTAATTGCAATTGACTCACTTTACTCACCAATTGAAAGAGTTAGTTATGAAGTTGAAAGCGCTCGAGTTGGTCATAATGAAAACTTTGATAAACTAATTATGGAAGTCTATACTAACGGCTCAGTAACTCCTGAAGAAGCAATGGCTTTATCAGCTAAAATACTAATTGAACATTTAAATATTGTAACTGACTTAAATGCAATTAGTGATGTTTCAGGAATGATGGCTGAAAAGAAAGTTGATACGATCAGTAAAACTTTGGAAACACCAATTGAAGAAATAGAATTCTCAGTAAGAGCATATAATTGTTTAAAAAGAGCTGGTGTTCATACTGTTCAAGATCTTATTTCAAGACGTGAATCTGAAGTTGCAAAGATCCGTAATTTAGGTAAGAAATCTTTAAAAGAAGTTTCAGACAGAGTTAAAGAATTGGAACTTAAGTTTAACGACTAAGACGGAGGGAGAAATATATGATATATCGAAAATTAAATCGAGGAACACAAATTCGTCGTAGTATTCTAGCCGGACTAACTAAAGACGTAATTACAAACGAAAGTGTTATTACAACTGAAGCAAGAGCAAAAGAAGTTCGTAAGTTTGTTGAAAAAATGATAACTTATGGAAAAAAAGGAACGCTTGTTTCAAGAAGAAAAGCATTAGCATTTCTTCATAATGATAATACTGTAGTTGCTAAAATATTTAGTGAGTTAGCAACCAGATATGAAACGCGAAATGGTGGCTATACCAAGATTATTAAATTGAAGGAAAGAGTCGGCGACGACGCTTTAATGGTTAAATTAGAACTAGTTAAATAGTTCTTTTTTAGTGCTCTAAAAGTAATAATAAAGTTGCAAATCAAATATTGCTATGTTATGATAAATTCATATAGAATAAAGGAAGTGTCCTATGGAAAAAAGCGCAGTATATCAAAAAGTTGATACTTTAGTTGCAATGTCGCGAACAAAAAGCAGGGCTGAAGATTTAACTGTTGAATTAGCTAATCTAGATGGGCAAATTAAAAGTGCCAAGGCAAAACTTATCGAACTTGAAGAGACAATGACCAAAGATAAGTATTTTGATGCTAGCAGCGAAATTGTTGATCGTAATATTGAAATAGGATTAAATAAGAAAATAAAGAAAACTAAAAGCGAACAAAAAGAGCTAACAGTTAAAAGCGAAGAGCTAAAAAGCTATACCGAGGAATTTTTTTTAGAACAAGAAATATTAACTAACCAAATTGTTGATTTAGAAGAATCAATGGCAGCAATAAACAAAAGAATTGCTGCTGGTGGCGAAGAAAACGCAATAACTCGTTATAATCAGAATTTAACTATTTTAGAAATAGCAAAAAACGAGTTAGTAGCTTCTTTAAATAGTGTTAACGAACAGCTTGAAAAAGCCCAAAAAGAAAGAGAAGCACTTGACGAGGAAATAGCCAGAAACCAAACCCAAATCGAAATTAACGAACAGCAATTAGCCGAGGTAGTTGAAAGTCTTAGTGACGGAACTGCTTATTTAGATATGGTCCAGAAAACAAAAGACGAAGAAGTAAAGACAAAATTACTAGCAGAAATTGACCTAGCAACAACGAGAATTAAGGAAATTGAAGCAGATCCAATTATGTTAGGTAAGGAAGCAAAAGAATTGCTCCTGGCGGATGATATTACCGGAGCGTTAGCTAAAATGAGAATTTTAGTTGAAATTGTTAAAAAAATTCCTTTCATGGAATTAGCTAATGACGAAAATCTTCAAGCGATTTTAGCTGATGAACTATTAAGAGCCGAAGCAGAACGAGATAGTCTAGCAACAACAATAAGCACAAAAAGTTATGATGCCAAAGGGACAATAATTGAAGATCGTCGAATCGCTTACTTAAATAAAAGAATAAATAATAATGAAGAAGCAATCAATAATTTAAAAGAAAAAATTACAAGGATTGATGAAGATCAATTATTTGAGATTAATCAGGAAATAACCACTTTAATTACGGAAATTAGCGAGATGGATCAAAACCACAAAAGACTACAGGCTTTGATTGATGATGAAACGAATGTGACTAGAAAAAAATCACTAATTGGTATGGCCGAAAGTAAAAAAGAAGAAATAAAAAATGCTACTACTTTGCTTTCTTTATATCGTAAAGAACAAGCAAGGGATATTATCTTAGCGAGTAATTTACAGAACCAAGAAATAGAAAAGTTAACTGCTGAAATTAATAGCGCAAGAGAAGAAATTACTGTAATTGAATCACACAAGCTATTAACAACTGCTAAAAACAAAGATATTATTGCTGAAGAAACAGATAAAGCGGATCTTGCAATTAAAGCTCAAGTTGTAAGTGATATTAAACATCGTCAAAACTATTTGGCTTCGCCAACTGAATTGCTAAAAGCAACTGAAGAATATTTAGGGACGGTTTTAAATCCGACACCTGAAATTATAAGCGAGGTGGCTATAGCAGAAGCGCAACCGTCACAAATAACTGAATTAACAATTGAACAACCTAAAGAAATTGAGTTTGGTGAAACTCAGTTAGATCAAGACTTAGATATTCCACCACTTGAATCAATAAATAGTGAAACAATAGCACCTTTAGGGGAAGTAACACTACCGCCGGAGTTAGATTTTAATGTAGAACCGAGCGCTGAAGAAATAGTGATTACAGCAGATAACCAAACAATCAAGGAGGAATCAAATAATTTATTAGTTGATTCGTTAGTTGAACTTGAAAGTAATGCGGCTGAACTTGATATTAAAACACCAACTGACTTACCAGAACAAGCATTGACAAATGAGCCTTTAATCGAACTACCCCCAATAACAGAAACGTCACTTGATAACTTAAATGATTTGTTTTCGTTAGATGAAGGAACAGTTATTGAGGATAAAGTCGAAAACGAGCCGACTCTTGATCAAAGCAAGATGAATAATATTGCAATTCCTGAAGTAAATGAAGAGCCAATTGATCTTTTAGATAGTTTAAATAATTTTTCAACATCAACAAGTGAGCCTATAGTTCAAAGCCAACCAGAAGTAGATACCAAAATTAAAGTTACGGATGTAGTTGAATTTGAGCCAATTGCTGCTAAACCTATCGAGCAAACAACGGGATTTGAGCCAATTGCTGCTAAGCCAATCGAGCAAACAACTGTTAGTGAAGAAGAGTTTCCAGCATTTGAAGCAACTCAGACAGTAAGTGAGCAGACTCAACCAATTGCTACTAGCGAAGTAAAAGATAATGTTTTTGATTTTCCTGGTCAATTCTTCGGTTCTGAACCAGAGGGAACAGGACCAGAAAACATTGACAATTACTTAAACTTTACACCTTCTGAACAAAGAAAGGTGGCGTAGAATGAGCTTAAAAACTAATACTGTTATTAGTTTAGCAAATAATGAAAAATATGTAATTCTAAATGAAACCTTATATGGTGGAAAAAAATACTTTTTAGTTATGGGCGTTGATGAAAACAAAAAGGTTATTCCTAACAAAGTTGCAATTATTGAGGAAATAATCGATGGCCAAGATACTTATATTAACAAAGTTACTGATCCCGACTTAATTGTTACTTTAACCAGAATATTAAAAGCCCAATTAGATTAACAAAGAGGAGGAAATAAAATGGATTTAAAAGGAAGTAAAACAGAAGCAAACTTATTAACAGCTTTTGCGGGCGAAAGTCAGGCCCGGAACAAATATGATTATTATTCGTCAAAAGCTAAGAAAGATGGTTATGAACAAATAGCCGCCTTCTTTGCTGAAACAGCTTTAAATGAAAAAGAGCATGCAAAACTATGGTTTAAGCAATTACATAACGGTGATGTTCCAAGTACCATTGCAAATCTTAAAGATGCAGCAGATGGGGAAAACTATGAATGGACTCAAATGTATAGCGAATTTGCCCAAGTTGCTAAGGAAGAGGGCTTTGAAGAAATAGCCTCATTATTTACGAAGGTTAGTCAAATTGAAAAATTACATGAAGAAAGATATTTAAAGTTATTGAAAAATATTGAAGATAATAAGGTATTTAGTAAAGATGAAGAAGTTATTTGGGTATGTCGTAATTGTGGTCATGTTTATTATGGTAAAGAAGCCTTAAAAATGTGCCCAGTTTGTAATCATCCTGAAAGTTTCATGGAATTAAGAGCAACTAATTATTAGTTGCTTTTTTAATGTTTAAATATTATTTAGTTATTCATTAATAAAGACTAAAAGGAACCCTAAATTAGCCTTTTAAAATAGCGGTGATAAAAAGAGCGAAAACCTTTATTGTCCTTAAAACAGCTTAAAAATGCATTTGATAAGGTCTTAGACTACTAATTTAAAATCAAAGGGATACTTGTTGCTTATATCTAGGATTTAAGCAACTGAATTTAGAGCAAAACGTTCTTCCTAATTATAGTTAAATAAAAAACTAATCAATTAATGATTAGTTTTCTTTTTTATTTTATTGATTCGTTTTCGACTGTTACACTTCTTGTTTTACCAGTTGGGGTCCAACCTTCAAGTTTAGCTGATCTGCTCCATTTATATTGATATGAATTAGAACTAGTTGTTGAAGCTGTTGCAGCGATACTTTCAGTTTTATATAGAAGACATAATTTACCATCTTGTTTATATCCACTAGGACAAGAATAGTCTTTTATACCACCCGCTACTTTTGAGTAGCATTTATCACCTTGTAAAGTCTCACCAGCATTAGCACAGTAGTAGGTTGAAGAACCAGTCACAACTTTTGCACAAGTAGTATTTACACCACTACCACTTTTTGTGTAACCTGCTGGACAAGTATAATTATAGATGTAGGTTGGGGTTGAACCAGAGTAAATATAGCATTTGCTACCATCTCTTGTATACCCTGCTGGACAACTATAACTTCCCTCAGTAGTTGATGAACTAGCCGTTGTATAAATTGTACAAATTGAACCAATTCTTGTATAACCACCAGGGCAACTATAAGTAGTTGTTCCACCACTATAAGTTGCTGCTTTTGTTAAAGTACAAGTAGAACCACTTAGTGATCCACCACTAGGACAACTGTAAGAACCAGTTCCGGTATTAGTAGTTGCATCAACACTTAAAGTACAAGTAGAACCACTAAGCGATCCACCACTAGGACAACTGTAAGAACCGGATCCGGTACTTGTTGTTGGATTAGCATATAAATAACAAGTAGTACCACTTCTTGTATAACCAGATGGACAAGCATAAGCAGTTGTTGCACTTCGACGATATAGCGTATATCTATAATGAGCAACTTTAACTGGACATTGAGAAATAGTTGCACAAGTATAATCATATGACATTCCGTTATAAACTAATTTCTCAGTAGTATTTGTATAAGTTGCTTTTGTTGAAGTCTGATAGTAATTTTGAACAACATACCAGCTGCCATAAGTAACAGAAGATGTTGCGCCAGTTGATTTATAACACTGTGTACTTGAACCGCTACCAGTTTTAGTATAACCGGCTGGACAACTATAAGTTGTTGACCCAGAGGTATAAGTAGCATTATATGTTTTATTACATTTCGAACCACTTAAGTTATAACCAGACGGACAACTGTAAGAAGTTGATCCTGAATTATAAGTAGCATTATATGTTTTAGAACAAGTAGTACCATTTAACGTATAGCCACTTGAACAAGTATATGATCCTGTCCCGGTATTAGCTGTTGCGTTAATAGAATAAAAACAAGTCGAACCAATTCTCGTATAACCAGACGGACAACTATAAGTTGTTGTTCCTGCTTTATAAGTCGCGTTAGTTGTTTTAGAACAAGTAGTACCATTTAAGGTATAACCGGCTGGACAACTATAAGTTACGTTAGATACAGTTGATGATGCTGTTGCATACACCGTGTATGAACCACCAACGTTTACCAAAGCATTAGATACCATTGATGTATCAGAATAATAACTAGCCGTCGCATTAATTGTTTTATCTAAAGCGCTAATTTTACAAGTTGATCCACTTTTTGTATACCCATCAGGGCAACTATAAGTTGTACTTGAACCAGACACAAGTTTTTTATGTTGATATTCAAGAGCCTTTTCTTTTTCACTTGGCTCTTCCGGTTTAATGATAGTTTCACAAATATCATCAATACAAACATCATAGCAACCAATTGTAGATAAAATATAATCTGATTGTTCTCCACAAGATAGTTGAACCTTCATTGTGTATTCTTCTTCGCTTATTTTTGTTACTTGAACAAAACTTGAAGCATTATCACAATATTTATTATCTTTATCAACAAACCTAACAATTAATTTATTGTCAATCATTTCCCCTAAAGTCATTGTTGTTGAATCACCAACGTTATTTGGTAAGCGATCAACTGTATAATAATCTTTAGCGGCATCTTTCATTGTTTGAATATTAGTATTATAAACACTATCATAGAAAGTATCTAATTGCGGTGAAGGGAAAAGCCATAATAGTAATAAAACAAACAATATAATTAAAATTATTTTTAATATTACATCTTTCCAATTTATTCCTACTCGATAGGATACTTTTTCATCGTACATAACTTTTTCCTCCTTACTTCTTCAGCGTCAAAGATTGACCTTTGTCCATTAGACTCGAGACAACCAATCCGTTGTAAGCTTTTGCCCAGACGTTCTCAGTATCATAAACTTCGTCACAAGCTGGATTATAATACTCTTCAATTATTTTTAGACTGGCACTTTTATCTTCACCAACCGCAACCGAATAATTTTCTCCTAATGAGGTAGTTATTGTTGGCGCAACAATGTGAAACATTATTCCAGCCACAAACTGTTCGGCATCATCCATTTCAAAGAAACCAGTTTCCTTACCTTCAGGACTAATGTAAGTACCTATCATCATCATTCCTTCAAGAGTTAACAGTTGATGAGAGTATTTCGCTATTTCTTCTCTTGTCTGTGCTGTTACCAATCTAACGAATTGGCTAGCAATATCATTTAATATTGCAGCATGAGGGCTATCATCAACTAGAAAAGCATTTAATTTGATCGCGTATTTAACGTCATTCATATTTAACTCTTCACCAGCAAAATTAGTAACCCCTTTAACAGAAGTACCATAATCACCCATTAGCATTAATATTTCATTAACCATATCATAGGCATGATCTTCAGTATCAGCATAATAAGAGCCGTTAATAAACATTAAGTAATTAATGACATCCTCAATTGAATATTCTTCAATTCCGGCCTTCAATAACATACTGTGGATTGCTTTTGCTCTTTTTTCTAATTGCTTTTTGTCTTCTTCATCAGTAAAATCTAGTATTAAACCGTCATTGTTATCTGGATTGGTAGTAGCTGCTGAAGTAGCCGAGGTTGTTTTATCGTCTTTAATATCCTTATCTTTTTTGCCACATAAATTTAACAGTCCAGTAAGAGCAATTCCTAAGGCAATTAATACGGCAACAGCTGCAACCGAAAGTTTACTAACTTTGTGGCGTCCCTCTGTTGCTATTGATCTAGCTTCAGCACTGTTATCAATCCCGCTTACTTGAAAACCTGGTTGATAATTTGAACCATTATTAATTGGTTCAAAAACTGGTGGAGTTACCAGTTCGTTAATTGGAACAAAATTACTCCCTCTTCTAGCCGCGTCATATTGCAATTTAGTAGTTAAATCGCTTAACGCATCATAAGCCTCTTGCACATCTTCCATTAGAAATTTGTAAATATCTTTTTTCACTTCGTGATTGTCCGGATGTAAAGCATTTTTCTTTTTTTCATAAGCCCGACTTATTTCTTCTTGAGTTGCTGATGAGTCCAGCCCAAGAATAGTATAGTATGGTTTATTGACATCAAATGTTGGCATAAGTTATCTCTCCCCCCTCAATTTAGAGTCTTTGCAATATCTTTTGTTGTTTTATGGCCTGTATACTACCACAATATATAGGTAATGTCAAACAAATGTCTTTGTAGTGGAATAAATGGTTAATATATGCTATAATATGTCCCACGGGGTAGCATGGCTTCGACAAAGTATCTTTGTGTTTAGTGGCAAGTGGTCGGCAGACTTTAAACTGCAAAAATAAATTAAATAACGAAACTTATAGTTTCGCTCCTGCATTCGCCTAGTAAGGTAAGGAGCCCTTTTACTTATTTTGCTTATAGGATAAAATAAAAGGTCATAAATATAAGCTACGTTACTTTAGATGTTTAGGCTAAGGTAATGAAAATTTACTAAACTCGTTAATTTAGTCGAATTGTTAGTTTCAGCTAAGTTAACTAAAATGAACACTAACTAAACTTGTAGATATTATTCAATAAAGTATTTTGGACAGGGGTTCAATTCCCCTCTACTCCACCATAGAGGTATTAAACAAACAAACTGTTTGTTTTTTTCTTTTCCTATTTTCTTATGTTTTGTCAGATTATCAGATTGACATTAATAATTATTGATATGATGATTTGATTATCTGATATAAAGAATCAATATTAAA
>CAYSZU010000029.1:0-8652 GCA_964435635.1 uncultured Muribaculaceae bacterium | reverse complement strand
CAAAGTGCACAAATGGGTATTATTGGAATAGAGCAAATAGTTGCTAAAGTAACTTCCAGTAAATTTCTTGATGTTTTAAAAAAAGAGAAACAGGAATATAAATCAATAGGTAAAGAAGCTAAAGAACTATTAGAAAGCTATGGCTACTGTGAGAAAAAACTTAGTTCTATTACTAAAGTAAGTTCTAAATTAATGGTTAATATTAATTTATTAAAAGAAAGTAGTGACTCTCAAATAGCTAAGATGATGATAGAAGGAACCAACAAAGGAATTATAAAAATGACAAAAATGTTGAATCATTTTTCAAAATCTCAGAAAAAAATTATAGACTTGGCACATAAGTTATTAGTGGTTCAACAAAACAATTTAAATGAATTAAAAAAATTTCTGTAAAAAACATATCTGAAATATGTTTTTTTAAAAGAAAAAATTAAATTGATTATGTAAGAGAAAAACTTAATTTGTAATACTTTTTTGATTGACATTTAACATATGATTATTATATAATTACTGAGTAATGCCCGATTAGCTCAGTTGGTAGAGCGCACGGCTGTTAACCGTTAGGTCGTAGGTCCGAGTCCTACATCAGGCGCCATTTAAAAGAAAACTCAGTATTATACTGAGTTTTTATATGGTTAATTTTTTAAAAATGCTTGGTAATGAACTACTAAATTCAATTGATTCCTTCGTTTGTGGATGAATTATTCTTAAATAATTAGCGTGTAAAGCCATGCGATTAAGAGGGTTTATTTTACTATTATACTTTTTATCACCAACAATTGGATGACCAATACTACTTAATTGAACTCTTATTTGATTCTTTCGACCAGTCAGAATATCAATATTTAATATTGATAAATGTTTATTCTTACTGATTACTTCATAATTAGTTGTTGCTAGCTTCCCGTATGTTTTATCGGAAGTGCAATACACTTGTAAGGTTTTTGTTTCAGCAATATAACTATTAATTGTATCTTTGTCTTTTTTTACTTGGCCCTCAACAATAGCAACATACCTTCTAGTAAAAGTGTTCCAATTTTCTTGAAGATACTGTTTATTATCTTCTGACTTAGCAAAAAGAACTAAACCTGAAGTTTCACGGTCTAAGCGATGAACAATAAATATCTTATGCCGCGGATTCTTCTTTTTAATATAATCTCTAACTTGGGTATATAAATTATCTTGATTACCATCATTAGTATTTATTGTTAGCAGTTTTGCTGGTTTATCAACAACGATAATATCTTTGTCTTCATAAATTATTTTAATCTTTTTCATTTCAACACCTTCTTCATTATATAATAAAAAAGAACTTTGCGTTCTTTTTATTTTAATTATAGTTTTATAGTTGCGTAGCCAATTCCTTCTTGATTCATTATTTTAATAATTTTTTCAACTTCTTCTGGCGTATTATTCTCTATTTTGACATTACAGATATGACCAGCGTTTGTTAAGGCATGATATGGAGCTTCTTTTTTTATCTTACTTGAATTAGAGATTTTATAATCCTTTGGAATATGAAATGAATCACTATAATTTTCTTGGTCAGTTATCCCTTTTAACTTACCAAAAATAGCTTGGTCAATACTAATAAAGCGATTATTTAGTTCCTCGTTTGAAGTTGCAAAAAGGGTGAAATTTAAATCATATTTCTTAGCGAAATTATCGCACTTAGTTCGCATATACGTTATAATTTCTAAACCTAACTTTTGCGCCTCCTCACTTTCTCCTTGATGTTTACCAATTAAGGCAATTAAACATTCGGCAAGACCAATAAACCCAATGGCCATTGTCCCGTGCTTTAATGTCTTTCGCAGTTTATCGCCCGGTTTTAGTTTATCCGCATCAAGCCATATTTGCTGACCTAACAAGAAAGGAAAATTCCCGGCTTTCTTATTGCATTGAAGCTCAAAACGCTCTAATAGTTGATCTTTAACTAGTTCCATAAATTCATCTAGTTCACTAAAGAAGCCTTTAATATCAGCTTGCTTATTAGTGGCAATCCCATGAATTATCCCTAGTCTAACTAAATTAATTGAAGTAGATGATAAATTACCTCGGCCTGGGATCGTTGCTTTTTCAAGATCAATTATATTATCAACCACTCTCATTTGATTATCAAAATAAGCAATTTCGGTTCGATAATCCTTTTGGCGATAAAAAGATTGATTAAATGGCGCGTCTAAAAAGGCAAAGTTAAGTGGTAAACCTTTAATGGTAACCTGGCAGGCAAGCTTATATAAGTCATAGTTAGAATCTTTGGCTTGATAATTAATACCACTTTTTATTTTAAAGATTGATATTGGAAATTTTGGAATTTCTCCGTTACCAAGGCCGGCTTCTAAAGCAAGTAAATAGCTTTTTATAATAAGTCTTCCTTCATTTGAACAGTCTGTACCAAAATTTATTGAAGTAGAGGGGATTTGACCCCCGACCCAACTATGCATTGAATTTAGATTATGGATAAGAGCTTCCATGGCTTGATATGTTGCTTTTTCCGTTTTCTTATAAGCTTTAGTTAAAGCCATTTTAAATATTTTTTTTAACATTTCATTATCTTTATAAAATCTTTCGAAATATTCAAGTGTAATCGCAATTGTTTTAAGCCCCTGAATTTCTCTTTCTAACATTTTTGGTCCAACAAATTCCGCAAAACCAGCAAAATCTAACAAGTCCTGTAAGGTCTGGCGCAGTTGTTTTTTATAGGTTCTTAATACTCCAGGAGCCAAATAGTAATCAAAGGCCGGAATACTTTGACCACCATGTTGATCATTTTGATTGGCGTGAATTGCCATGGTTGCTAAGGCACCATAGCTCATAATATCATTTGGTTCTCTTAAATGACCATAGCCAGTCGAAAAGCCATCTTTAAATAGTCTTTCAAGATCTATTTGAGTACAGGTTGTTGTTCCCATTGCTAGGAAATCTAAATTGTGAATAAATATGTAACCTTCATCATGAGCATCAGAAAACTTCTTTTTAATTAAATATGCTTTAGCAAATTCTTTGGAAATAGTACTGCCATATTGAAACATTGTTTTTGTGGCAGTAGCATTATCTAGATTAGACACTTCCCTTTTAGTTTCTTCTTCAGTTGTTGATTTAAGACTTAAATCTTCGATTGTTTTTAAAAACTTATGTTTTTGTTTATCGTCCATAAACATTTTTCGTGATTGAGCTCTTCTTTCACGGTATTCTGAAAAAGACTTATAAACGTCGTTATAACCCGTTTTCTTTAAAACTAATTCAATAATATCTTGAATCTCTTCGATTTTAATTTTGTCTTGCTGCTGATAGTCTTGACCTATTTTAATAATTACCGCTTGATAAACTGTTTGGATATCCTTTTCACTATATTGTTTAATTGGTTCATCATCATTATTATACTTAGGCGGAATACTATCAAAGCCTTTTTTGATTGCCACCGCTATTTTGGTCCAATCAAAATCAACTCGCTTACCATTCCGTTTAATAACCTTTAAGTTCTTTGTTATTTTATCGATCATTTCCACCAAATATCACCCTTAAACTTTACTATGTTAATTGTATCTCATTTTTACCTAATTTACAAACTCATCTTAGTTAATAGTTAGATATAAAAAATAATAAAAAGACTAATTACTAGTCTTTAAAAGTTTCTAATTCATCTAATATCTGCGCCATTTCAAAATAATTTTGGCAATGACAGATTTGTTCTTTAATCGTTTTACTATGTGATAAGCCTTTAAGATACCAAAGAAATTGACTTCTTATTTCAATCATAGCTAGTTTCTCAGGTTGATATTCTTTTAATAATTCTAAATGGTATCTCATCATTCTTACTTTTTCTTGACGGGAAACAACTTTTGGTTCGATATTTAAATCTAAATAATCAACACATTCTTTTATTAACCAAGGGTTTCCTAAACAACCTCGACCAATCATAACAGCATCGCACTTTGTATAAGAAAGCATTTCTTTTGCCTGGTAGCAAGTTTTGATATCGCCGTTACCAATAACAGGAATCCTAACCGCTTCTTTAACTTGTTTAATTATTTCTAAATCAGCTTTGCCACTATATCCTTGGCTTCTAGTCCGGGCATGAATTGCTATAGCACTTGCTCCAGCTTGTTCACAAACTCTTGCAACTTCTACTGCATTAATACTTTTTTCATCCCAACCACTTCTAATTTTTACCGTAACAGGAACCTTTACCGCTGATGCCACTTGTGAAACAATTTCTTTTATTTTATTTAAATCTTTTAAAAGGGAACTTCCAGCTTGATTCTTAATAGCAACTTTTGGAACTGGACAACCCATATTAATATCAATTATATCAGGTTGCATTATTTGTTCGATTTGCCTAGCCGCTTCGACAAAAGACTTAATATCACTGCCGAAAATTTGTTGGACAATTGGCCTTTCTTTTTCTGTCATTCTTAACATAGCTAACGTTTTAGCGTTCTCAAAAACAATGGCTTTATCACTAACCATTTCGGCATAAACTAATCCCGCACCCATTTCTTTAATAATTTGACGATAGGCCGAATTAGAGATTCCTGCCATCGGCGCTAAAACAACTTGATTTGCAATCTCTATCTCTCTAATTTTAAATTTCATAATCTAAATCGATCTCATCACCATTTTTTAATAGAAAAGCGTTAGCATCATCCATATCAAGATGTATTTCATAAAAATAATTATCATCAACCACGGCTTTTAATTCAATCGTTCCTTTTTTAGGGGTATTATTTATTATTCCCCTAACTGTTTGATCATCAATAATATTCTTTTCATTAGCTAAATCGCGCGGCACGTGAACATGACGATTGGCAATTATTATATTATTTGTTGTAATCGTACCAGCCGGACCGACAATTAAACCTTCCGCTGCATTATTAACATCACCACTTCTTCGAACTGGTGGATCAATTTTTAATTGATAAGCATCCGTTTTAGTTATTTCAACTTGACAATAAGGACGAAAAGGTCCCATCACGCGAAGGTTTTCAAGTTTTCCCTGAGCTGTTCTTATCGCAACTTTCTCCTCGCCAGCAAATTGGCCAGGTTGTTTAGTTGATTTAGCTAAAGTGATTGTCTCCTTGCCAAATAACTGCTGAAAAGCTTCTTTTGTTAAATGAACGTGGTGATTACTTACCCCTATGCTTGTTTTAATTTTCATAATATCACTTCCTAGAATAATTATAACAAATAAAAGTGTTTTAATAAATCCTAATAGTATGCTAAAATTATCTCCGGAAGGTTATGTATGGAAAAATATCGTGAAATTGAAAAAAGCCTAATAAAAAAATATCGTAAAGATATTTGGAGTAAATTTGTTAAAGCCATTAAGGATTACAAGTTAATTTCTCCTGGGGATAAAATTGGCGTTTGCCTTAGTGGCGGCAAAGATTCTTTTCTTTTAGCTAAAGCAATGCAAGAATTACAAAGACATGGCCAATTTGAATTTGATTTGGTATTCATTGTTATGAACCCTGGCTATACCAAAACTAATATTAATAAAATTATTAAAAACGCCAAATTACTAGATGTTCCGCTTACTGTTTTTGAGACAGATGTTTTTGCAGTAGCTAATAAGTTAAATAAGAAAGCACCTTGTTATATTTGCGCTCGTATGCGTCGCGGTCACTTATATAATAAAGCAAAGGAATTAGGATGTAATAAAATCGCATTAGGTCATCATTTTGATGATGTTATCGAAACTATTTTATTGAGTATCTTATATGGTGGTGAATTTAAAACGATGCTGCCAAAACTAAAAAGTGATAACTTTGAAGGAATGGAATTAATCAGACCTTTATACTTAGTTAAAGAAAGCGCTATAGAAGCTTGGCAAAAATATAATAATTTAGAATTCATTAATTGTGCTTGCGAATTTACTAAACTAACGGAAAAGGATTCTAAGCGAAAGGAAATTAAAAATCTAATTAGCGATTTTAGAAAAACAAATAAATTTATTGAATATAATATTTTTAAAAGTGCCGAAGGAGTAAATTTAAATACTATTATTAGTTACCATAACGGAATAATTGAAAAATCGTTTCTAGATGAATATGAACAAAATAAATAAAAAATTTAGCACTCCCTATTGACAAGTGCCAAGAGCTTAGTTATAATATAATTAAGAAAGGAAGTGTGGAGATGAATTTAATCCCAAGGAATTTTTACTTAGATGATTTTTTTGATGATTTTGTTCCCCAAAGATACAACGAGATGAAATGTGACATCTTCGAAGAAGACGGGATCTATAACTTAGAAATGGATATTCCCGGCTTTAAAAAAGATGACATCAAGATCGAATGCAACAATGGCTTTGTCACAATTACTGCTGAAAAATCAAGCGAAGACGAAGAAAAATCAAAGAAATTCATCCGCCGTGAAAGAACTTACGGAAAATATCAAAGAAGTTTTAACTTCGGTGATATTGAAGAAGATAAAATTGACGCGGAATTTAAAGACGGTATTCTAAAAATCGCAATTCCTAAAAAAGCGAAAATAGATACCAAAAAAGCAATTGAAATCAAATAAAGAGGGTATCCTCTTTATTTTTTTACAAATAAATATTTATTGTGCTATAATAGCTTAGCTAGCTGTGATAACTAGAAATATTAATATAATTGCCTTATTTTTAATAATATTGGTAGTAATTAAACATTTATTTGTATTTTTAAATTATCTATGCTATAATACAAAGTGATTTAAGTTATTTGTTACCGAAAAGTCTCCGATAATCAAGAATCAAATATTATAAGGAGGCCCTATGGAAACTGAACTAAAAGATGAAATACTAGAATGTAAAGATTGTCATGAAAAATTCACTTTTACTGTAAAAGATCAAGAATTTTACAAGAAAATGAATTTTAATAACAAACCTGTAAGATGTAAAGCTTGCAGAGACATTAAAAAAAATAGTAGTAGTCAAAACTCACGTTATTAATAACGTGTTTTTTTTGTATTAATTTTTTTTTGTGGTAAAATCATAATATGGAGTCGATTATATGAAAAGACATACTAAGTACTTGTTACTGTCAGTTATTTCTGTTTTAATTATTTTTCTATTGGGGTTCATTATTTATTACTTGGCAACTAAAAGCCACCAAGAAATTAAAATTAGTACCACGGAGCGAATAACTATAAATAATAGTGAGTTATTATTGCCTGATCCGCGGCTAGTTGAAACGTTTATAGAATATACTACGCTGCTAAGAGCGTTTAATATTAGCGGGGCATTAACTAGTGATGATTTTAATAAACATGATTATTTAGCCTTCTTCATAAAATATGATCATTGTCAGGAAATAGTTTCTTTTGATGAAGCTATCTTAGAAAGAAATAAAATAACAATTAAATTTGATTATCAAGTTACTTGTGAAAAATGTGATGAATCGGTTGAAGTGTTTTTCATTCCGATTGAAAAAGGTAAGGTTATCTCCCTTGATAATATAAAAGCAAAGTATAATAAAAACGAGGATGATATAAATTGCGATCTTATCGAATATAAAGGATTAGAAAAGATTTTTCTTGGTGAAAACACCTTAATTATTAATGAGACTTTAGTAACAGATTATGAAGCATATCAAGAAATATTAAGTGATAATAACTTAAGCGGAAATTTACAAATAACTGACTTTGAGAAAAATGATTATCTAGCCTACTTATTAAAAGCTGGCGAGGGCGGTTGTGATGAATCTAGTTCTTATCTTAATAACTTAGTTATAGCAACTAATACTGTTACGCTTAATTTTAATTTATATCAAGGGTGTGGTTGTCTGATTACTAGTGATATTTTGTATTTTATTCCGATTGCTAAAAACACTTTTGAAACAAGTCCTATGCTAGAGGCGGTTTTTACTGATGTTGGGCAAGAAGAATGTGATCCTAACGTTGCTTACAAGCCAGTTTTATATTTATATCCTGAAGTAAAAACAAATGTTACGGTATCATTTTCTAAACCGGAATTATTAACAACTACTTATCCTAAATATAATCATAGTTGGCAAGTTACTGCTCACCCAAATGGCGATCTTTATGATGAAGCCAAGATTTACTACTATACCTTATACTGGGAAGAAAAAAACGAGACCCAAGTTGATTTTAACACTGGCTTTTATGTAGACGGTGAGAAAGCAATTGCCTTCTTAGAAGATAAGTTAGCCATTATTGGTCTTAATCGAAGAGAAGCCAATGAATTTATTATGTTTTGGCTGCCAATTTTAGAAAATAACATTCATAGCCTAGTCTACTTTGAATTAACCGAAGAAAAACAAAGCAACAATAAATTAATTATCGAACCAAAGCCTGATTCGTTATTAAGATTGACAATGCACGTTAAAAAGATCGATAGTTATATTAAAATAAAGGAAGAAAAATTGCCAGTTTTTAATCGCCATGGTTTTGTTGCTGTTGAATGGGGCGGAGTCGTTCATTAATGTTTTTATTGCTGGCCTAACAGATATTAAAAACTTGCTATAGCACTAACCATAAGTAATTATCTGGGTTGAGATATATCTTGATAATA
This sequence comes from uncultured Muribaculaceae bacterium, assembly GCA_964435635.1. Lineage (GTDB taxonomy): Bacteria > Bacillota_I > Bacilli_A > RF39 > UBA660 > DAOOOU01. Next base: position 134 of record CAYSZU010000029.1, on the reverse strand, counting down.
TAAGGAAAAAAGATGATTAACATTTAATAGGTTAATCATCTTTTTATTAATGTTCGAAGTTCTCGAACAGATTTGCTTTTGGAGCGATTGGTTAAGTTATTTTCAACTTTTCCATCACAATTAGGAATTAATAC
>CAYSZU010000028.1:0-8898 GCA_964435635.1 uncultured Muribaculaceae bacterium | reverse complement strand
AAACACCGAAAGTAATTTAGAGTAAATAGTTTATTTGGGAAAAAGCAAAACGCTTTTTCTCTTTTTTTATTATGATAAATAAGCTATAATAATTTATAGGTGATAAAAATGAAATTAAGTATCATTATTCCCTGTTATAATGAAGAAGATAGTGTATTAAAAATATACGAAAAGATTTTAACGGAGTTAAAAGATATTAAAATTGAATTAATATTTATTGATGATGGCTCAAAAGATAAAACGATTGAAAAACTAAAAGAACTATATGACCAAGATAAGAAAAGAGTTAGAGTTATTTCTTTTTCGCGTAACTTTAATAAAGAGGCGGCAATTTATGCCGGCTTAGCTCATAGTACAGGAGAATATACTTGTATTATTGATGCTGATTTACAACAAAACCCTAGATATTTAACCGAAATGATAACTTGTCTTGATGAAAACCCTGAATACGATCAAGTAGTTATGAAAATGGCTAGAAGAAATACCGATAATATGATTATGAAAGTCTTTAAAGGGATATTTTATAATTTAATTGATTACTTAAGTGATGTTCATTTTGAAAAAGATGCTAGTGATTTTAGAATGTTCAGAAAAGGGATAGTTGAGTCAATTCTTAAAATGACGGAGAACAATCGCTTCTCAAAAGGCTTATTTGCTTGGGTTGGATATAAAACTAAGTATTTATCTTATGAAGTTGAACCGCGTTTAACTGGTAAAACAAAATTTAACTTTAAAAACAGTTTTAGATACGCCCTTGATGGAATAGTTGGTTATACAGTTAAACCTTTACTATTTGCCTTTATAACTGGAATCGGACTAATATTAGGTTCTTTAATTTATTTTATTATTGTCTTATTCCAAGGAGTAAATGCTTATCAATTTGCTCCATTAATCATAATAGTTATTTTAATGAGTGGTATCCAATTAATTGCGTTAGGGATAATAGGCGAATATATTTCAAAACTTTATTTAGAAATTAAAAACCGACCGATTTATATAGCTCGTAAAAAATGGGGCTTTGAAGATGATAATATTTTATAAATAAATATAAGGATAGGAGATGGAAAAATGAAATTAATTATAAATGATCAATATGTTATGTTAGTAATCTTGGTGACTTTTTTAGCTAGCGCTTTACTTATTCCAATTGTTAGACGAATTGCTTTTCATATTAAAGCAATTGATATGCCTGATGCAAGAAGGGTTAATCAAAAACCGATGCCAACCTTAGGAGGTCTCGCTATTTTTCTTTCTTATCTTCTAGGCTATATGCTTTATGGCCGAAGTTCAATAATGATGCTTTCAATTTTAATTGGCGGATTTTTAATCGTTTTAATCGGGATGATTGATGATATTAATCCGGTAAAAGCCCGTTACAAATTTTTAGTTCAAATAATGGCAGCTTTTATTGTTGTATTTTATGGTGGCATGGTCTTAAATAATATTGCAATGTTTGGGATTAACTTAGTATTTCCTAGCCCTTTAAATTACTTAGTTACAATTGTTTTTATTATAGCTATTACTAATTCAATTAATTTGATTGATGGATTAGACGGTTTAGCCGGAGGAATAAGTTCAATTTATTTTTTAACAATAGCTGTTATTGCATTTATTTTTAATAAATCAAGTGGTTTAGACTTAATCTTAACTTTAATTATGCTTGGTTCAACTTTAGGTTTCTTACTGCATAATTTTAATCCGGCAACTATTTATATGGGCGATACAGGAAGTTTATTTTTAGGTTTTATGATTAGTGTGATTGCCTTACTTGGATTTAAGACGGCTACTTTAACATCTTTATTAATACCGATTTTAATTTTAGCTATTCCAATAGCTGATACCTTGTTAGCTATTTTAAGAAGGTTGTTAAAAGGCGAAAGTATTGGGACTCCTGATAAAGAGCATCTTCATCATCAACTGTTAAAAATGAAGTTTTCCACAAGGAAAACCGTATTAATTATTTATGGAATTAATATTCTTTTTGCGGCGGTATCAATTCTTTATGTTTTAGGTCATGGTCAAATAGCAATTTTCTTATATGTTGTCTTAATGATTGCTTTAATCTTTCTCGTAATGAAAACTGATATCTTATTTAATCATCATAAAGATCGATAGGAGGTCAATATTTTGAAAATATTAGTAACTGGCGGAGCTGGGTATATTGGTAGTCATACTTGTGTTGAACTATTAAATGCTAAACATGAAATAGTAGTAATAGATAATTTTTCTAATTCTAGTCCTAAAGTAATAGAAGCAATTAAAAAAATCACGAATAGTGATTTTACTTTTTATGAGGGCAATGTTTGTAATAAAAAATTATTACAAAAAATATTTAAGGAAAATAAAATTGAAGCGGTTATTCATTTTGCTGGTTATAAAGCGGTTGGTGAATCGGTTGAAAAGCCGTTAGCTTATTATGAGAATAATTTATTATCGACAATTACTTTATGTCAGGTTATGGCTGAAAACAATTGCAAGAAGATTGTCTTTAGTTCAAGTGCAACTGTTTATGGAAAGCCAATGTCCTTACCAATTAAAGAAGACTTTCCTTTATCAACTACTAATCCTTATGGTGCAACAAAGCTAATGATTGAAGGGATACTAAAGGATCTTTATTTATCTGATCGTGAGTGGGGCATTACTATTTTACGTTATTTTAATCCGATTGGAGCTCACCATAGTGGTTTAATTGGTGATAATCCTAATGGAAAGCCAAACAACTTAATGCCATATATTGTTAAAGTTGCTAACGGTGACCTAGCTTGTTTAAATGTTTTTGGTAATGACTTTGATACCCCGGATGGAACAGGTATAAGGGATTATATCCATGTAATAGATTTAGCTAGGGGACATCTTAAGGCAATTGAAAAGATGTTATCCTTAAAAGGAATAAAGATCTATAATTTAGGAACAGGAATCGGCTATAGTGTGCTAGATATTATTGCTAATTTTGAACAAGTTAATAAACTTAAGCTCAACTATCAAATAGTAGAGCGCCGGCCAGGTGATATTGATGCTTGTTATGCTGATACAGCTTTGGCCAAAAAAGAATTAAACTGGCAGGCTAAGTACGATATTAAAGATATGTGTAAAGACGCTTATAACTATGTTAAAAAAGGACATCATAAAAACTGATTATTAATCAGTTTTTATCTTTATAATTAAAGTAATTATGCAAAAATATCATCCTGATAGATTAAAATTGATAATGATAATTTAGCTTTTATATGTTATAATTTTTATGGTGAAGAGTATGTTTAAAATAGTTGATGGTAATAAAGCGTGTGCTGAGGCGGCCTACTTATTTAGTGAAATATGTCCGATTTATCCGATTACGCCAAGTAGTCCGATGGCAGCTGAAATTGACATTTCAAGTCATGATGGGCAAAAGAACTTATTTAATGAAGAAGTTCAAGTTATCGAAATGCAAAGTGAGGCCGGAGCGGCTGGAACAATGCATGGCGCTTTGTTAACTGGTAGTTTAGCAACAACTTTTACAGCTAGCCAAGGCTTACTATTAATGATTCCTAATATGTATAAAATGGCCGGGGAAATGCTACCGGGAGTAATCCATGTAGCAGCTCGTAGTTTAGCAACCCATGCTTTATCAATTTTTGGTGATCATCAAGATATATATGCAGCCCGAGCAACCGGTTTTTGTATGCTAGCATCAACAAATGTTCAAGACGCTCATAACCTAGCAGCTGTTGCTCATCTTTCTGCCATTGAAGCGCGATTACCATTTTTGCATTTCTTTGATGGTTTTCGTACTAGTCATGAATTAAATAAAATTAGGTTACTAACCGATAAAGAGTTATTACCTCTAATTAATTTTAAAAAAGTTAATGATTTTAAAGCAACCATGCTAAATGTTGGTAGTGATGTTCAAAGAGGATTAGCTGAAAACGAAGATATTTACTTCCAATTAACTGAATCACGTAACCAAGATTATTTAGCTGTACCAAAAATAGTTGCCGAATATATGACAAAGATAAATCTTCTTACTGGTCAAGATTATCGTCCTTTTAATTACTATGGTAGTCCTGAAGCAACTAGCGTTATTGTTGCGATGGGCAGTGTTGTTGAAACAATAAAATTAGTTGTTAATGATTTAGTTAATCAAGGTTTAAAAGTGGGCGTTATTGAAGTTCATTTATATCGTCCTTTTAGTGCGGAATATTTATTAAATGTTTTACCTCAAACGGTTCAAAAGATGGCGGTTTTAGATCGAACAAAAGAAGCCGGTTCAATTGGTGAGCCCCTTTATCTTGATCTTTTAAGTGCCCTTCAAGGACGGGATATTAATATTGTTGGTGGTCGTTATGGCTTATCAAGTAAGAATACTACACCAGCTGATATTTATAGTGTTTTTAAGATGCTTTCTGGACAATTGAAAAACAATTTTACAATTGGGATTAATGATGATGTTACTAATTTAAGTTTGCCACCGGAAAAGTATGAAATTAATTTAGCTGCTAAAGAAATCCTAATCTATGGCTTTGGCTCAGACGGGATGGTTAGTGCTAGTAAAGATATATTAAAAATAATTGGGGATAAATCTAATTCTTTTATCCAAGGTTATTTTCAATATGATTCGAAAAAGAGTGGTGGGGTTACTGCTTGTCATCTAAGAATAGCTAATAATGCAATTAATGCACCATATTACGTTACTAATCCCGAACTATTAGTTATTACTAAGGAAGAGTACTTAAGTCAATATGAAATGTTAAATGATATTAAGGAAAAGGGGATAATCTTACTTTGCACTAATCATCAGGATAATAATTTTAATGCTTATTTACCAAACGAATGTAAAAAGATAATAAAAGATAAGAAATTAAGATTATTTGTAGTTGATGCCGAGACAATTGCTTTAGAGTGTGGAATTAAAGGGAAGATAAGTAAAATTATCGAAACAATTATTTTCCGTTTGTTAAATTTTAATGAAGGAATAGAGGTCCTTAAAATTTCACTTGCTGAACAGTTTAAAAATAAAGGGGCAGAAATAATCGCCGCTAATTTAAAAGCAATTGAGATGGCTTTAAATTCAGTTCGGGAAGTTCAGGAAGAATTAACTATCGGTGCTGAAGAAAAGGTAGTTAGCCAAGATGTTTTTACAATTATTAACAACCGTCAAGGTGATAATTTAACCGTTCAGGAACTCTTACCATATAAGGATGGTAATTTTCCTAACGCCTTAAGTCAAAGAGAAAAAAGGAAAATAGCTAGTCAGGTAGCTAAATGGCAAAAAGAAAATTGTATTCAATGTGAACAGTGTTCGATTGCTTGTCCCCATGGAGCGATTAGACCTTTTGCTGTTCCTAAAGGGCAAGGAATTCCCTTGCTAGGTAATGATCAGTATGACTTTGTAATTGCTGTAAGTGAAGCCGATTGTACTGGTTGTGGGATCTGTATAAATAACTGTCCGGGTAAAGGTGGTCAAAAAGCCTTAAGTTTTGGGCAATATGATAATGAATTACAAACAAAAGCTCAAGCGCTATTTGAGAATCATTCTAATCCAGAGTTATTTGATAAATATAGTGTTAAAGGAAGTCAATTTATCAAACCGAAATTTGAATTTTCAGGAGCTTGTGCTGGTTGTGGCGAAACACCGTATATTAAACTATTAACTCAGCTTTTTGGGGACAAGTTAGTAATTGCAAATGCTACTGGTTGTTCAAGTATTTATGGCGGCAGTGTCCCTTCAACGCCTTATTCAATTCCTTGGGCTAACTCCTTATTTGAAGATAACGCCGAGTTTGGTTATGGAATGCTCTTGAGTTACCAAAAAACAAGGAATAGAATTAAAAATATTATGCTTGCTTCGATTGATGCAGTTACTTCTGATATTAAAGAACTTTATCAACAGTGGTTAGATAATAGCGAGGACTATCAAACAACGGTTATGGTTAAAGAAAAACTAGTTGATAAAGAAATTCCAGCCGATTTAAAACCATTAATAAATTATCTTCCTGCCCGTAGTGTTTGGACAATTGGTGGTGACGGTTGGGCTTATGATATTGGTTTTGGGGGAATTGATCATGTTTTATCATCAGGAGCTAATGTTAATATTTTAGTTTTAGATACTGAGGTATATTCAAATACCGGGGGACAAAGTAGTAAATCGTCTAGAATTGGTCAGATTGCTGAGTTTGCTGATAATGGGAAAACAACGGTTAAAAAAGATTTATTTAAGATTGCAATGAACTATCCTAATTGTTATGTTGCTAATGTTAGTTTAGGATCAAATTTTATGCAAACTATTAAAGCTTTTAAAGAAGCCGAAGAACATCAAGGCCCATCAATAATTATTGCTTATTCACCTTGTATTGAGCATGGAATTAAAGGTGGTTTAACTAACGCAGTGGCTCAACAGAAAAAAGCCGTTGATTGTGGTTATTTATCTTTGATGCGTTATAATCCGCTTATTAATAAACTAACAATTGATAGTCGTGAACCTAATTTTGATCTTTATGAAGACTTTATTAAATCGGAAACCAGATATAGTTCGTTATTCCTTAAGAATGAAGAAAAAGCTCATAAATTAATTAATAATCAAATTGCTAATGCTAAGGATAAATATTTGGAATATCAAAAAATAGCTAAGGAACAAGAGTAATATCTTGTTTTTTAAACGGTTGTTATTTCTCCCTTTTTGTAATATAATTAAAGTTAATAATAGGTGGTAAATAATGAAAGTTAATAAAAAAGGTGGTTTAATCAAAAACAAGCGCGGTTTTACATTAATCGAGTTGTTAACAGCAATTCTAATTTTAGCTTTGTTAGTTACTATTGCGGTGCCTTCATATAATGCTGTAATGCGTCGGAGTAAAGAAAAAACGCTCGAATCGCGAAAAGCAATTATTGAACTAGCCGCCGAAAAATATGCTAATGATCAAAATATTTCAAGTGCAATGACAATTTCGTTGCGAAAATTAATTGAAGAAGGTTATGTTGGGGCTGATAAAGTTAAAAAAGATGGGACAATCATTATTGATAACCCTTTAACTGGAAAGTCGATGTTATGTAATACAGTGACAATAGAAATTGTTGCCGGCTTACCAGAAGCAACAATGAACGAAACACCGGACTGCGATATATATAAGCAGGAGGTTGCTTCTGAAATAGTTAAAATAGGCGGTTTAAGCGCCGAAGGAAAATATGTTACTATTCCATATGCTGAAGGGAAAACTCTTAAGTGGTCAAAAGGAAATATTGCTTTAATTGTTGTTTTGGTTGAACCCCAACTTAGTGATCCTAATTATACCGAAAAACATACTGCTTATGAAAAATTTAGTGATTTAAGTAGTTCTAAAATCAGAATTAAGTTTATTGGTAAAGATGTTGTGGTAAAAACAACTGGTATTATTTTTCCTAATGGGCCACATGTTGCTTTTGGAGCAGAGGCTACCTTATTAGAGGAACTACAAGTCCTTCAAGAGATAAATGGTAACTGGGCAAATTGTAAGAACTGTCACGAGGCCAAAGCGGCATCGTTTCAAAACCAAGAATACCGAGTTGAATTAATTCATGAAGACGGAACGGTATTAAACAGTCATGTAGTTGTTAGAATAGATAAAGAAGCACCAACTGCTACTTCATCGGTTAAACCAAATTGGGAGAATGGTGAAAACTGGGATAACGGTTCAAACCTTTGTGATGCGGCAAATCCGCAAAATTGTCGTAAAAAAATAACTGTTACTTTTGCCGATAAAAACGGTTCAGGAACGAGTCAAGTTTGTGTTACAACTAATGCTACCACTTTTTTAGCCCAAGATTGTAAAAATGTTCCGGCCAAAACAAATAAATTAGTATTTGATAAAGTTGTTGGTACATATTATGTTTATACTAAAGATTGGGCTGGAAATGTGGCAACAACTCCAGTTGATAGTATATTAGTTGCTAATATTGATAATAAACCACCGACTATTAATAGTCTAGATCATTCAACTAGTGGTTGGACTAAAAATAATATGGAAATATCCGGTATGGTTAGAGATTTAGATAGCGGTGTGAAATCATATGTATTTAGTCAAAGTGAAGAACAGCCAACTAGTGGCTGGACCGATTTAAAAGTGGTTACTAATAAAGAAGTAGAAGTTAAAATCCAGATTACTGCTAACGCAGCTAATGAAGGAGTAAAAAATTGGTATTTATATGTTAAAGATGCCGTTGGTAGAGTTACAAAATCTAGTTCTACTATTACAACTAAGATAGATATTACCACACCAACAATCATATTTACCAATCCGATTGTTTATACTTATCATACTGACAATATCGGGTTTGATCGTTTTCCGACAGTTGATGCAACTTGTACTGATAGTGGTTCGGGAGTAAAAGAATTTATTTTATCAAATTCTGATGGCGAAACCAAAGTAGCAGTTAACGGTCAAGGGAGAATGGATTTAAAGACAATTGGTAATAACCAGTCAATTTCTATGAATTGTTCAGATAATGCCGGTAATAGCCCAACTGTTAAATCGCAGAGTTTTATTGTTAGAAAGCTAACGGCATATTTCGAAGCAAATGGGGCTGGATTAATTAGTTATTCACAAGACACATGTATTACTTATGATAAATTGAATGCTGTATCACCTCAAGGTTGCGGTGTTGCAGTACCTATTATTTCCGGTAGTGGTAATCTCGGCTGGGGCTTAGTTGCTAATGTAAAAGCGGTAATAAGAAGACAGGGAGTCGATGGCAGAGCAGTTTATGTAAAGACAGATGGTCGAAACTTATACGCAATAAAAGATTGGACAGTTTGTGTCGGAAATGATTATACAAATTGGTACCCACCCGTCTTTTATGACAATGAATATAATATATATGCTAATAAAAATATTCAGTATGTTAAAGACCGTCTAGATAATATGACGCCTGGCCTAATAAATGAAA
>CAYSZU010000027.1:0-8930 GCA_964435635.1 uncultured Muribaculaceae bacterium | reverse complement strand
ACTTTAGCTAAAATGGTTAAAGAAGATAAAGATTATACAGCTACAATTATTTCATCTGATAAAGATTTACTCCAACTAATTAATGAGCGAGTAGAAGTTAAACTATTAAAACAAAAAGATTATATTCGTTATTATCCAGCAACTTTTAAAGCTGATTTTGGGATTGAACCACTAGCAATTATTGATTTAAAAGCCTTGGCTGGAGATTCATCGGATAATATTCCTGGAGTAAAGGGAATAGGGGAAAAAACAGCCCTTGATCTGCTGCAAAAATATGGTACAATTGAAGCTATCTATCAAAATATTGAGGAAATAAAAGGTAAAGTCAAAGAAAAACTAATTAATGATCAAAAGATAGCTTTTATTAGTAAAGAAATGGCAACTATTTATGATGAAGTCCCTTTAGCAATTACTTTTGCTGATCTTGCTTACCAAGGCCCAGATAAAGATAAAAGATATGAATTATTAGAAGACTTAGAGTTCTATTCATTACTTAAACAAGAGGATAAACCGCAAAGTGATCCGCAAAAAATAAACTACCAATATTTAAAAGATATAACCGCTTTGCAAATTGATGATGAAGTTGCTATCTATTTAGAATGTGATAACGAAAATTATCATCAAGGCCAAATTATTGGTCTTTCCTTAGCCGATAAAAATAATTGTTATTATGTGGCCCCAAATTTAATTAAAGATGTTATTAATAAAATTAAAGATCATGTTATTTATACTTTTGATCATAAAAAGAATCTCGTTTTATTAAACAAATTAGGGATTAAGGATTTGATAATAAATTTTGATTTAATGATTGCGGCTTATTTATTAAATTATAATGTTAAAGACGATATTGCTTATTTGGCAAATCCTGATGGTTTTAATCTCCAGTTTTATGACCAATTTATTAAGGGGGATCGCACTAATAGTGAGGAACTTTTATGTCAAAAAGCTAATTATATTTTACAAGTAAGAGATCGCTATTTAATCGAATTAAAAGCTGATGATATGGCAGATTTATATACTCAAGTTGAACTACCTTTAATTAGCGTTTTAGCCCAAATGGAAATCACTGGAGTTAAAATCAACTGGTCGGTTATTGCTGAAATGAAAGAAGAAACGAAAATTAAAATTGAACTTGTTTCAAGAGATATTTTTAATTTAGCTGGTGAGGAGTTTAATATTTCGAGTCCTAAACAACTAGGAAATATTTTGTTTGAAAAATTACAAATCGCAAAAGGTAAACTATCAGCTAATGGCAGTTACAAGACGGATGTTAAAATTTTACACAAACTAATTGGTAAACATCCGATTATTAATAAAATAATGGAGTATCGAAATCTAACTAAATTATATACTACTTATTTAGATGGTTTTGAAAAATATGTTCATGAAGATGGCTTAATTCATACGATCTATAAACAAAATTTAACTAGAACTGGTCGTTTATCATCAATTGAACCTAACATTCAAAATATCCCAACCCGTGATGAAGAGGGACGAAAAATCCGTCGGGCTTTTATTCCCCAAAATGATCTTTTCTTTAGTGCAGATTATTCTCAAATTGAATTAAGGGTTCTGGCTCATATGGCTGAGGCGGAAGAATTAATTATGGCCTTTAAAAGTGGGGCTGATATTCATACTAAAGTAGCAGCAGATATATATGGGATTGATGAACGGCAAGTTACTAAAGAGCAAAGACAAACTGCTAAAGCAGTTATCTTTGGGATTGTCTATGGGATTAGTGGTTTCGGTTTAGGCGAAAATTTGGAAATTGGGGTTCAACAAGCAAAAACATTTATCGATAAGTATTTTGAGTTATATCCTGGGGTTAAAAGATATATGGATAATGTTATTGCGGAAGCTTATAATTGTGGTTGTGTTCGAACTTTATTTAATCGTAAGCGTCTAATTGATGAGTTAAACAATAAGAACTACATGATAAGATCAGCCGGTGAGAGAATAGCGTTAAATACACCAATTCAAGGAACTAGTGCAGATATTATTAAAAAAGCGATGGTTAAAATCGCGCAGGAATTTAAACAAAAAAAACTTAAAAGTAAAATGATTATGCAAGTTCATGATGAATTAGTTTTTGATGTTACTAATGAAGAAGTGCAAATTGTTGAAGAAATTGTAAAAACTAATATGGAAACAATTGTTAATTTAGCCGTCCCCCTAAAGGTCAGTTGTGATTATGGTAAAAATTGGTATGACACTAAGTAAATAGTAGTTATATGAAAATTAATATTTTAAAAGGAGGTAAACATGCCTGAAATAGCTGAGGTTGAAACGGTTAGAAGAACATTAAAAAAACAAATATTAAATAAAAGAATAACAGCGGTTAATGTTGTTTATGAGAAGATTATTGGCACAGACTGCGCCTTCTTTCAACAAATGGTTATCAACAAACCAATTCTTGATATTTTAAGAAGGGGAAAATGGCTAATCTTTGATTTAGATGAATATTATTTATTAAGCCATTTACGAATGGAAGGTAAATATTTTCTAAAAAACCAGCAAGAAGCCATTGTTAAACACGAACATGTTATTTTCACATTTGATGATGGTAGTGATTTAAGATATCATGATACAAGAAAGTTTGGTCGCATGTTATTAGTTCCTAAAAAGGAACTCAATGAAATAAAGGCGATTAAAAAACAAGGCCTTGAACCAAATGATCTTGATTTAACACCTGAATATTTATATGAGAAAGTTAAAAAGAAGAATATGGCCATAAAAACAATTTTATTAGATCAGACAATTATTAGTGGGCTTGGTAATATTTATGCTAACGAGGTTCTTTTTGCCGCGGGTGTTAATCCTTTAAAAAAAGGAAGTGCTTTAACAAAGAAAGATTGCCAAAAAATAGTTGAAGCAAGTAATGAGATTATTGAACAAGCTATTATCTTAGGCGGAACAACTATCAAAAGTTATACATCTAGTTTAGGAATAACTGGTAATTATCAGCAACATTTAAAAGTTCATAAAAAAGCAAATGAACCATGTGTTAATTGTGGAAGGCCAATTAGAAACGAAAAAGTAAATGGCCGAAGTACTTACTATTGTGAATATTGTCAAAAGTAAAATAAGATTTAAAACAAACTAAAAGATTAGTAAACTAATCTTTTTTAATTGGCTTTTGATTCAATTCGAATTGATAGGTATTTTCTTTAGTTAACAGATCGTATATTTGGCTCGCCCTTAATTCATACTTAGCTTGCGAAGAATTATAATCAACTTTTAGGGGAATTAAGATCTTTTTTTTCAAACGATAAAGATACTTTTGGCCTTGTTTATTAAAACCGAGAACTTTAATATAAGCTAAACTTCGATTCTGGTTATCTTCTTTAGTTAGACCAACTAGAAGATGAGTTAACATTCTTTTTATTTTATTGTAGGTATATCTTTTAGTTTTTACGGCAGTAATTAATTCCTCAAAACTATTTACAACCATAATTTTCTCTCTTAGGCGATTTTCAATTCCTTCATCAACCGTTAAATAGCGGGCTAAATTATCATCGCTAAGCAGCTTATATTTTAATAAATTAAATAGTTTGATCTGATCTATTTTTATCAGTAATGATATCGGATAAACGGGAATAAACTTTTCGATAGCTAGATTGTTTTGTATTTTAGCTCTAATATTACTGGCACTAATTATTTCTTCATTACTTAAAAGATCATGGTATTGATTGGTTCGGGTAATTGTAACCGCTTCTATTTTGGGATTAATCTGCTTAATTGCTTTAATATATGAGATGCCTAATAAATCATTAGGGGTGTTAAAATCTTCTTCTAAATCTAAGGCTTTTGCTAAAGCAGTAGGATAATTTAACCCTTGCTTTAAATAACTAGTAACTTTAGAATCATAATCAGGATTATTTAAAGCCATATCAGCAATTTTATGAAGAAGTTTTAAATCGTTACCTTCGCTCCCAAAAACAATTTTATCTACTTTGAAATGATTAAGAATCGCTAAACTGTAGTAAGCAAAAGTATCCGCCGATTGGGTACCGAAAATAAATGGTAACTCTAAAACTAAATCAATTTTATAATCTAGGGCAATTCTTGTTTTTGCTTCCTTAGTTAAAACACTTAATTCTCCTCGTTGCATAAAATAGCCGTTAAGAACTAAGATTAATAAAGAATCAGGATATAATTCCTTGATTTTATTTATATGATATAAATGTCCCTTATGAAAAGGATTATATTCGGCAATAACACCAATTATTTCCATGATTTGCCCTCCTGGTAATATTTTAGCATATTATCGCATAAATAAATTGAAAATAATGGTTAGATAGGTTATAATTAACTTCGCTGGCGGTGAGAAAAGTGAAAATAGATTTAACTAAGATCCCTTCGGAAGGGATTGAACTTGAGGAAATAATATCCTTTGAAAAGGAATTATTTTCGCATCCTGATTTAGAAGCTATCAATAATGTTAAATTAACAGGGCGAATATATTATGATTCGGCTGAAGAATTAGTAATTGATTTAATTCTTAGTGGCGAAATGATTTTAAAGGATGCAATCGATTTATCACCAATTTCTTATCCGTTTTTGATAAAGATTAACGAAAGATATGCAACTAGTTTGGAAAACAGCGATAATTCACTTGATATTATGAGCATTTTATGGCAAAATATTGTATTAGAGATTCCCATTAGAATTGTTAAGCCGGAAAATGAAAACATTTCACTACAAGGCGAAGGCTGGGAATTAGCAAATGAAGACACTAAAAAGATTGATTCAAGATTAGCTCCTTTACTGGACTTACTTGAAAAAGGGAAGGAGTGATATTATGGCAGTTCCTTTTAGAAGAACAAGCAAAACTAAAAAAAGAATGCGTCGTACTCACTTGAAGAAGGAAGTAGGGGCATTAACAACTTGTCCAAAATGTGGAGCAACAATTCAACCTCATCGTGCTTGCTTAAAATGTGGCTATTACAAAAACGAAGAAGTTATTAAAGTTGCAAGCGAAGAAGTAAAAGATAATAAGTAGAATCATCATTAAGATGATTCTTTTATTAACTAAAAAAATAGTGTATAATTATTTTAGGTGAAAATATGAAATTTAGAGAAATAAGTATTCAAGAATTTGCAGACTTTAGTATAACAGCGCAGCAAAAAAACTTTTTCCAAACCCCAATGATGTATCAAAGATTAAAAAACGAAGGGGCTGAAGTTTATCTTTTAGGAGTGGAAATGGCTAAAAAGATTATTGCGGCAACCCTTGTTGTAAAAAGCAATGTTTTCCTTGGTAAAAAAACTTTTTCGGCTTATAAGGGCTATTTATTAGATTATGAAGATGATCAAGTGTTAATCTTTTTTTCTACTAAGATAAAGGCTTTTTTACGTCAAAAAGGCGGTTATAAATTAGTTATAGATCCTTATTTACCAAATGTAAGTCGGGATTCTGAGGCAAATATAATCCCAGGAGTTGATAATCAACATATTAAAACAAAATTAATCAATTTAAATTATCAATATTTAGGTGAAACCGGTCAAGTTAAATGGACTTACTGTTTAGATTTAAAAGGTAAAACAAAAGAACAATTATTTGATGAGATGAGACCTAGTACGAGAAATTATATTAATCGAACAGTTGCCAAATATCAATTAAATATTCGGACTTTAACGTATGATGAGTTAGACCAATTTAAAAAAATTACGGTTGATACTTGTGCGAGAAGATCATTTGATGATAAATCTTTAACTTATTACCAAGATATGTATAAAACGTTTGGTAAGCAGGTTGTTTTTAAAATTTGCGAACTAGATATTAAAAAGTATCGGGCTGTTTTAGAATTAGAAAATGTTAATTATCAGACAAAACTGGCTGAATTGTCTGATTCTTCTTCGAATAAAAACAAAAAAATAAATATGCAAAAAGAAATAATTAATAATGAAAATAAAATAATCCAACTTGATGAACTTAGTGCTAAAAATGGTAATATTATTACTTTAGCTGGAGCAATGTTTATTTTATATGGTGATGAAGTTGTTTATCTATTTAGTGGTAGTTATGAAGAGTATATGAGTTATTGTGGACAATATGCATTACAGTGGGATATTATCCAAATTGCTTTAGAAGAGGGTTATCAACGCTATAATTTTTATGGTATAAAAGATGTTTTTGATAAAAAAGGTCCTGATTATGGAGTCTATGATTTCAAAAAAGGCTTTGGTGGTTATGTTGAAGAATTATTAGGTTCTTTTGAAACTGGTTTATGCTTTCAATATAAAATATATCGATTTTTTAAAAGAATTAAGCACTTAATAAAAAAATAAAAACAAATATTGTTTACTTCTTTTGTTTGTGTTAAAATAAGTAATATAAGGAGGTATAGTTATGCCAGGATGGTTAATAGTTGTCATTGTTATTGGAGTAATTGGTTTACTAATTGTAGGATTTTTAATTACTAACTATAACAGCTTAGTATCTTTAAGAAATAAAGTAAAGGATCAATGGGCTCAAATTGAAGTTCAATTAAAAAGAAGATTTGATTTAATCCCTAATTTAGTTGAAACAGTTAAGGGCTATGCAACTCATGAAAAAGAAACTTTAGAAAACGTTATTAAAGCGCGTAATGAATTTGTTGCAGCCAAAACACCAGAAGCGGAAATGAAAGCATCAGGAGAATTAACAAATGTGCTTTCAAAGTTATTTGCTTTATCTGAAAATTACCCTGATCTAAAAGCTAATGCAAACTTTATTCAATTACAAGCAGACTTAAAAGAAACTGAAGACAAAATTGCTTTTGCTCGTCAATTTTATAATGATGGAGTATTACAATTAAACAACAAAGTTGAAATGTTCCCAAGTAATATTGTTGCGGGATTATTTCACTTTGAAAAAGCTGTTTTCTTTGAAGTAGCAGGAACAGAAAGAGAAAACGTTAAAGTTCAATTTTAATTAATAAACTAGTAATTATTTCGCTAGTTTTTTTGTTGAAAAAATATGATATAATTAAGTTAGGTGATAATATGAAAAAAATCTTATTAATATTAACTATTTTTTTGTTTTCTTCAAGTGTTAGAGCAGTAGAAGTTGATTATCAATTAACTAATTATCTGGCTGAATATAGAATTCAAAATAATGGTGATGTTTTAGTCAAAGAGATATTTATTATTGATGGATCACTAAATGGTTATGAGCGAATTTTAGAATATAAAAATAGTGCCTTAGAAGCTTATCAACCAGGGAAGATTAATTTTGAAAACAGCGCAATATATAACGTTGATAATATATCAAATATTAAAACTAGTGCATTTTTGCTTAGTGATGAACTTAGTTTTGACTTGTTAAAAAAACCAGTAGATTATTTTACAATATCTAGTGATGGTCAAAACGGCAATGAATATTATTCGGTTGAGAACGTAGCAGATGGTTATAAAGTTAGAACTTATCGCTCTACTAATAATCGAAAAGTAGTCTTTTATTATGAATATACACTTGAAAAAGCAGTTGTTATTCATAATGATGTGGCTGAGTTTTATTATAATGTTATTGGTCGAGATTTCAAAGATGAATTTGAGCAAGTTGAAATAAGAGTATATTTACCAGCTGAGGATAACAGCAAAAACTTTCGCATATGGGCTTTTGGTCCAATAAATGGCGAAGTTAATTTTATTGATCAAAAAGGATTAGTTGCAACAGTTGAAGATTTACCGGCTAAACAAGCAGTAAGTTTGAGAACTACTTTTGATTTAAGTTTAATTACTGATTCTAGTGGGTTAAAAGCATCTCAGCAAGACGCTTTAGATGAAATTATTCTAATTGGCGATCGAATAGCTGAGGCGGCTAATAAAGAGCGAAATCGAATTAAAATAATTTATTATGGGACTGAGATTATGGCTGGTATATATTTAGCTGTTTTAATAATTAGTTGGATTAAGATTCGTCAAAAATATGATAAGGAGCATCAAGGAAACTTTGATCATAAGTATTACCGCGAATTTATTGAAGATTATAATGTTGAAGTAATAGACTATTTAATGAATAAAAAGATTACACCTAATGCTTTAAGCGCTTCAATTATGAATTTGATTTATAAAAAGAACATAAGCGCCCAGGAAATAGATAAAAAAGAATATGAGTTTACTTACCTAAATGATTTAAATACTAATGAAACAGAAAAATATTTATTAGAGTTTTTGTTTAAAAAAGTTGGTAGTGATAATAAATTCTCAACCAAGCAATTAAAAGCATATGGTAAAAGTCAAAAAACTTATGCTAGTTTTACGACTAGTTATGAAACCTGGAAGCGTAAAGTTGCCCAGGAAGCCAATGAACAAATCTTTTATGAAAATGCGACAATGATTAAAATAAAAGCGGGTTTATTAGCTTTAGTTGGAATCTTGCTTTGGTTCTTTGCTATATCTAAAATAACGGGCTTTGCTTATTCAAAACTATTAATAGTATTTGTTGCTAGTTTTGGCTTGTATATTCTATTATTTACAAAAAGAACGGTTAAAGGTCATGATCATTATTTGAAATGGTCAGCATTTAAAAACTTCTTAAAAGACTTTGGTACTTTTGAAACAAAGGAATTACCGGAAGTTGCTTTATGGGAAAAATATATGGTTTATGCGGTTATATTTGGTTTGGCAGCACGTGTTCAAAAAGTTATGAATGTTAAAATCAAGGAGTTACAAGCATCAGATCAAGCTTTTGTTCCAAATCTACCAATGTTATACTATCTAAATATGACTCATGTTGTTAATTCGACAGTTAACACAGCAGTTCGTAGTGCGGCAGTAACATCTGCTAATGCCCGCTCAGCTCAGACTTCAAAAGGCGGCTTTGGCGGTGGCTTTGGTGGTGGCGGTGGCTTCGGCGGCGGCGGCGGTGGCGGCGGTGGATTTTAAAAAAGATTGACACCAAGAGTAAAATAATGTAAACTGAAAGAGAAATTTTAAGAGAGGAG
>CAYSZU010000026.1:0-9754 GCA_964435635.1 uncultured Muribaculaceae bacterium | reverse complement strand
CATGGTCAAAAGGTTGAAGAAAAAGCAAAGTTAGCAGGAAAAACTCCGAAGGAGTTTGTTGATGACATTGTAACAGACGCTAAAGACTTGTGGACAAGATTAAACATTGATTATGATTGTTTCATTAGAACAAGTGATGAAAAGCATATTAAAGCAGTTCAAAAGATTTTTAAAAAATTATATGATAATGGCGATATTTATAAAGGCCAGTATCAAGGAAAGTACTGTACACCGTGTGAGGCTTTTTGGACTGAGACTCAGTTAGTTGATGGTAAATGTCCTGATTGTGGACGTGAAGTAAAACTTGTAAAAGAAGATACCTATTTTTTTAAATTATCTAAGTATCAGGAAAAGCTTGAAAAACTAATTGCTGAGAATCCAAAGCTAATTTTACCAGTATCAAGAAAAAACGAAATGGTTAATAACTTTTTAAAACCAGGATTAGAAGACTTATGTGTTTCGCGTACTTCATTTAAATGGGGCATTCCGGTTGATTTTGATCCTGACCATGTTGTATATGTTTGGATTGATGCTTTATCTAACTATATTACTTCGCTTGGTTATGCCTCTTTTGATGATGCAATGTTTAAAAAATATTGGCCGGCTGATTTACATTTAGTTGGTAAAGAAATAATGAGATTTCATACTATTGTTTGGCCGATTCTATTAATGGCTTTAGGCCTTGATCAACCAAAACAGATTATTGGACACGGGTGGTTGGTATTTAATGATCAAAAAATTTCTAAATCTATTGGTAACTATAAGGATCCGCGTGAGTATATAGATACTTTTGGGACAGATGCCTTGCGATATTTTCTTCTAAGAGAAGTTCCACTTGGCAACGATGGTAATTTTTCTGAAGAGGCTATCATTAGCCGAACAAATTCTGATTTAGCAAATAACTTAGGAAACCTTGTTAATCGGACTATTGGGATGATCAATAAATATTTTAGTAGCATTGTTACTTCTTCTAAACAGGAAGAGGCAATCGATATAGACTTTATTAACAGTATTATTAAAACGGTTAAATTAGTTGATCAGAAAATGACAGATTATAAAGTAAATGAAGCTCTTGAAGAAATCATGGATACATTAAAAAGATGTAATAAATATATTGATGAAACAACCCCTTGGATTTTAGCAAAGGAAGAAGCTAAGCAAGGTCGTTTGAACACCGTTTTATATAATTTGATAGAGTCAATCAGAATTTGTGGTGGATTATTAATCCCATTTATTCCAGAAACAGCAGAAAAAATATTTAAACAAATTGGGGCAACGATACCAAAATATGATGATTTAGAAAAGTTTGGTTTAATAGAAAGTTATAAAGTAACCGCAGAACCTGAACAATTATTTAAAAGAATTGATTAAAAAATATTTCCCGGGAAATAAAGTGAGGTAAAAATGTTAGTCGATAATCATTGTCATCTTTTTAGCGAATACTATTCTGACATTAACAAAATAATGGAAGAAGCTTTTTTGGCTGGGGTAACTAAAGTAATAAATAACGGTTGCAATGAATCAACTAATATTGAAGTCCTTGCCTTGGCGGAGAATAACAAATCAATGTACGCGGCTTTAGGAATTCACCCTGAAAGTTGTGAAACATATTTGCCAGCCGATCTAGATTTTATTGAAGAGGCAGCGCGGCAAAAGAAAATAATTGCCATTGGTGAGATTGGTTTAGACTATCATTATTCTAAGAATTTAAAAAAAATCCAAAGAGAGCTTTTTACTAAGCAATTAAAAATCGCAAAGAAATATCAGCTACCAATTATTGTTCATTCGCGTGATGCTACCGAAGATATGTTGAAAATTATCAGCAAGTACAAATTAAAAGGCATGATGCATTCATTTAGTGGTAGTTTCGAATTAGCTCAAACCTTTATTAAAATGGGTTACCTTTTAGGAATAAATGGCGTAGCAACTTTTAAAAACTGTCACCTAAGAGAAACATTAAAGTTTATTCCTTTGGAATATATTGTCTTGGAGTCTGATTGCCCATACATGAGTCCTGATCCATATCGCGGTCAGAAGAACACGCCAGCAAATGTTAAAATAGTAGCAGAATATTTAGCTAAAATATACAAATTACCAGTGGCTGAAATAGCTCGAATTACAACGGAAAACGCTAGTCGTCTTTTTGACATTGACCTTACAATGTGATAAAATATTATGAGAGGTGAAAAGATGAAAAATATGACTACAAATTCTATATTTAGAATTACCCAGTTATTAATTATAGTTTTATTTGTAGCTTTTTGCCAAAGTATTACAAATAGTTCTGATGTTAAAATAAAAAATGAAAACCTAAATAAAAACTTAGATTTAACTGCTATGGCTGAATTAGTTGAAAATAATATAATTAGTTCATTATATGTAGTTAGAGATTCCTACGTTGGAGAATTAACAGGATATACTGCCGATTGTCCGTTGTGTAGTGGAAGGTTAGCTTGTATGCCCAACTTAGATGTTCTAAGTGGTAATACAATATACAGCGATAATCAATACGGAAACGTTAAGATTGTTGCGGCATCACCTAATCTGCCTTGTGGAACAATTATTAGATTCACAAGTACCAGGTTATCACCCGAACCAACAATTGCCGTTGTGTTAGATCGAGGTGTTGGTAGCAATAATATAGATATATTAGTTGCTGAAAGAGACTTTGCATTTCAAGTTGGCCGCTCAGTTGTTAATTATGATGTTTTAAGAGAAGGTTGGGAAAAGTGAGGCAACTCACTTTTTTAGAGGAAAAAAATGGAAAAATTTGTTTATAAGAAAAAATATGGTCAAAACTTTTTACAAGATGAAAATATTCTAAGTAAAATTGCAACGAGTTTGCCAATTAATGAAGATGACCTTGTAATAGAAATTGGCCCCGGGAAAGGGTCTCTAACAAGATATCTTAAAAAAACTAATGCTTATGTTTTTTGCTATGAAATTGATGAGGAAACTAAACCTGACTTGGATAAATTAACGGGACCTCGTTTAAAAATTAAATACGGAGATTTCTTGCAAACGGATATTAAGAGCGATATTGCTAAAATAAAATATAATAAATTGTATATTGTTGCAAACTTACCATATTATATTACAACTCAGATTATTAAAAAACTAATTGAAGCTGAGATAAATATTGAGGCGATGTGTTTAATGGTTCAAAAAGAAGTAGCAGAGCGGTTTGCAGCACAGCCTGGTTGCAAAGACTATGGATCGTTAACAATCTATTTGAATTATTTTTTCCAAATTCGAAAAAGTATGGCTGTTAGTCGTAACTATTTTAAACCAGTACCAAAGGTTGACAGCGCGGTTGTTATTTTTGAAGCAAATAAGGAAAAAATGTTATTAAATAACGAAAAATTATTTTTTGAAATTGTGCGAAGTTCTTTTCGGCATAAAAGAAAAAATATTAAGAATAATTTATATGATTATGATTTGAAAAAAATAGAGCAAATCTTAAATAAATATAGTTTGTCTTTAACTTCCAGGGCAGAGCAAATACCATTAGCCGTTTTTGCTGATATTGCCAATAATTTAAATATAGTGGAAAAATAAACTAGATTATAGTTAAATATAACTATTTCCTAATGATATTTAGGAAATATGATACAAATGTATTGATTTAACCAATAATATGCTATAAAATAAAAGTAAGTTGTGAAACTTTAGAGGGAGTGTAATAATGGTAATTACATCAGTAAGCGTAAGAAAAATCGAAAAAGAAGGATCACGCATGAAGGGTATGGCTACTATCGTTTTAGATGATGCTTTTGCTGTTCATGATATCAGAATCATTGAAGGCGACAACGGGCCATTCATCGCAATGCCAAGTCGTAAAACAGCCGCTGGTGGTTATAGAGATATAGCACATCCTATTAATCCAGACGTAAGAAAGATGTTTCAAGACGCAGTTCTAGAAGAATATGCCAAAGTCGAAATAGAAGTTGAAGAAGAAGTTGTTGAAAAAGAATCTGAAACTGAAGAAATTGAAGAAGGCGAAGAATAAGCTCATTTGAGCTTTTTTTATGTCAAAAAATTAATAAATCAGTGTAAACCTTTAGCCAACTTGTTGTCTAGCTCTTTTAATAATGCTAAAATTATAATGATAATAGGTGGTGTATAATGAAAAAAATATCTAAAAAAGATAAAAGAAGAATTTCGTTTTTTTGTATTTTACTTATTATTTTGGTTGCTATTCTAATTGGAATAGTTTTTAAAGACTGGTTACAAATAATAGATAATAAAAAACAAGTCTTAATATTGCAAGAAAGATATTCTTCTCTTTTGAGTGATGAAAATTCTTTAGAATCTGAAGTAAATAAGTTACAGGACCCAGAATATGTTGCCCGTTATGCGCGCGAAAAATATTTATTATCAAAAGAGGGGGAAATTATTATTCGAATTCCCTTAGCAAAAGATAAATAAAAGCCTTAAAAGGACTATATTAAATAAATATTACGAAGAGAGTCCTTTTCTTTTTTCTTATTTAGGGTATAATAACTTAATGGGTGAGCAAATGAACAGCATAAAGATAAAAAATTTATCGTTTAAATATCAAAATAATGTTATTTTTGATAATATTAGTTTTTCTTTGCCGCTTTGTTCGTGTAGTATTATTGGTCCTTCGCAATCAGGGAAAACAACGTTATTAAATTTGCTTTCCGGCCGAGAAAAAGGGACGGGGACAATCTTAATAAATGCAATAGATTTAAATGATGCAAATTTTAAATTGCTAAGAAGATATTTTGCGGTTGTTTTTAAAAACGATATTTTAATTAAGGAAAGGGTTATTGACGAATTAAGGTATCCGTTAGAAAATCAAAATATAAAACCTAAAGAAATTGTTGTGCAAGCAAAGGAACTATTAGAATATTTTAACTTAATAGATTTTGCTAATATTGCAATTAGTAGCTTAAACTACGTTGAAAAGATGAAAATAAAAATCCTTTCTTATCTTATTATGAAGCCAAAATATATTGCCTTAGATGACATATTAATTGAGTTAGATGAAGAATTCGTTAACAAATTTCTAATGTATTTACAAACAAATGGAATTTATTTAATAAACGTTACAACTGATATGGAAGAATTACTATATACCGAATATGTTATTTGCTTGTATAATCACAAAATTGCTTTTGAAGGTCCACTAAAACAGATTGTAATGGAGGAAAAACTATTTAAGAGACTCGGCTTTTCATTACCTTTTATTGTCGATTTATCAATTCAGTTAAAATGGTATGGAATGATAAATGAAATATATTTTAATGATCAGCAATTAATGGAGGCAATATGGAAATAAGATTAGAAAAACTTACTTATCAACAAGACGCCGATACTAATAGAACTAAAAACCTTCTAAATAAAATAGATTATACCTTTAATAGTGGAAAAATAACGGCAATCATTAATAACCAAGAGGATGTTTTAGGTGCTATGTTTACTGCCATGCTAAAACCTACGGGGGGAGCTTTTTACTTAGGGGAGACAAAAATAGATCGAAAAACTCATCTTCGTGAAGTTGAGATACTTAGAAAAGATATTGCTTATGTTTATCGCCAACCAAAAACCTTCTCAAACAATACTGTTTATCAAGAGATAGCAGAAACTATTAAAAATTTCGGCCTAAAAGCTGATATTGAAAAAAAGGCTAAAGATGCCTTAAAGTTAGTTGGACTAGAGGAGGAAATGCTTTCAATAGACCCAAATAAGCTTTGTTATTCTCATCAAAAAAAATTGCAATTGGCTATTGCGCTTTGTCATAACCCAAAAGTAATTATTCTTGATCATTTTGAAAAAGGCTTTAACTATCGGGATAAAGATATTATTAAAAAATTACTTAAAAAACTAAAAATTAAATCAAATAAAACAATTCTGTTAATTACTAATGACGTTAGTTTCTTATTAGACCTTGTTGATAACGTCATAGTTATCAACAACGGGAACCTCGATTATATTGGAACTAAGAATGATTTTTATGATGATAAATTATATAGATATATAGCTATGCCTAAGATTATCCGGTTCATAAAGACATGCCAGGAACAAGGCCATAATATTTTACCCTATATTGATATCAAGGAATTATTAAAGGCGGTGTATCGCGATGTCAAATAAATATGGCTGTACTTATCAACCGGGTAATTCGGTATTCCATAATTTAAATGCGGTTATTAAAGTTTGTTGCTATTTAATCTTTATTCTTGCTTGTTTTTTTCGCTATGATTATTATTTATTATTAATTATGTCGATAATAATAGTATTAAATATTATTTTTAGTAATCTTCATTTAAAATATTATATGTTACCCGTTATGAAACTAATGTTATTGGTATTACCTTTGTCGATAATTCTTTATCGTTTAAACTTTATTATAGTAGATATAATATCTATTTGTTTAAAAATAATATTTATTGTTGTATACACTTTAGCAATAATTTTTACGACACCTCCAGACAAGATTGGCCGGGGCATATCAAAAGTATTAAATACCTTTAATTTTTTAGGTTTAAACCATCAGAAGATAGAGATTAAGATTGCTTATTTTCTTAAAAAAATATATTATAATTTAGGTTCGCGAACTGAGATTATAGATGCTCAAGCCCTAATCGGAAAAGATTTTACTCAAAAAAACTTTATCATTAAGAAGCTGATGATATTTAAAAAGCGGAAGTTAATTCGCCAGAAAACCGGGGCTAAGTTAGCTGAATATAAAAGCGAAATGAAATATAAATTAGCCGATAGTCAGCCAAAAAAATATCCTTACCGTAAAAAAATCGGGATAATTGATGTTAGCTATTTAGGTCTTCATTTATTTATAATTATCTTGTATATAATGCGGGTTAGATAATGAGATACTTAATTAAAATTGCCTATGACGGCAGTAAATGTTATGGTTTTCAAAAGCTAAATAACCAGCAAACCGTTCAAAACGAAATCGAGCGGTGTTTATCAATCATAAATAAAAAACCAGTAACGATAAAAGGCGCTGGTCGAACCGATCGAGGCGTACATGCCTTTGGCCAAAGAGCTCATTTTGATTTAGACATTTCTATTCATCCCCAAAATTTAATCTTTGCTTTAAACCGAATTCTAGTAGATCACGTTAGAATTCTAGACTGTCAGGAAGTAGATAATAATTTTCATGCTCGCTTTATGGTGAAGAAGAAAAGTTATGAATATCACATATATTGTCGAAAGGACAATCCTTTATTAATAGATTATGCTTACTGCTATGATTACAAGTTTAATATCAGAAAAATGAGAAAAGCAGCGAAATTAATGAGTGGGAGTCACAATTATATAAATTTTGTTTCTGGGCCGAGAAACAGTTATGAGGCAATAGTAGATAAAATAAAAGTTGTAAAATCTAAAAAAAAGGTTATAATAACATTTACAGGAAAAAGTTTTTATCGCTACATGATTAGAAATATGGTTGGAGCGTTAATTGAAGTTGGTCAGGGCAAAAAAGATCTAGAATACATTAATGACCTTCTTAATAAAAGTAATATTGATTGTACAAAAGCTCCGGCTAACGGATTATATTTAATGGAGGTGGAATACTAAAATGACAGAAGCTAAAGAAGAAATGAATATTTATCGGGTGGAAGACAATTTAATTAAAATGGTTAGATCGAAGAAGGCAGCAAGCACACTAGCGCCACTTATTGTGCAATTACTACAATATATTAGTACTGAAGAAAAAGAAATTGAGGAAGAAGATCGCTATATTTATTATAACGTTTTATTAGTGGCTAGAAGTATTGCCCGTCGAGCAAATACGCATCGTTTAAAAACTCGCGAGGCCCTAGAGGAATTAAGAGTTTTGTGTGAAGCGGTTAGTAATTCCGAAAAATACCAACAAATGTCAATAAAATAGGCTTTATTGGCACTTTTTGTTTGACAAATGGTGGGCAATTACATATAATTTTAAATGGTACATTTTATTTGCGGATTCTCTTTAACACTGGGAAGGTTGAATTGATGAAACAAAGGAAGGAAATAAATAGATGAAAACTTACATGGAAAAGAAAGAAGCAGTTGAACGCAACTGGTATGTTTTTGACGCTGAAAATATTAGCTTAGGTAGATTAGCTACAAAAGTAGCTCATATCCTAAAAGGAAAACATAAAGTTACATTTACGCCACACGTTGACTGTGGAGATTATGTTATTGTTATTAATGCTTCAAAAGTTAAATTAACTGGAAATAAAGAAGCCAAAAAGATGTATTATAATCATAGTGGTTATCCAGGAGGTTTAAGAGAACGTACTGGTGGAGAAATGAAAGCAAAGTATCCAGTTGAAATGGTTGAAAAAGCAGTTAAAGGAATGTTACCTAAGGGAACTCTTGGTGGTGACATGTATCGAAAGCTGTTTGTTTATGCTGATGATAAACATAATCAACAAGCACAAAAGCCAATCGAGATGAAAGTTAATTAAGGAGGATTATAAGATGAGTTCAAAACAAGTATGGGCCGCAACAGGTCGTCGTAAGAGATCAAGCGCTCAAGTAAGAATGACATCAGGAAAAGGAAAAATAACCGTTAACGGAACTGATGTTAATGATTATATGCCTTATGCAACTTTAGTAATGGATTTAAAAGGACCTTTAGTAGTAACAGATAACGCAGATAAATTTGATGTTGATGTTGTTGTTAAAGGCGGAGGCTTCTCTGGTCAAACAGGAGCAATTAGATTAGGAATAACAAGAGCGTTATTACTATATGATGCAAATACTGACCAGACTCGCGAAGATTCATATCGTCGTCAGTTAAAAGTTGAAGGTTATGTAACAAGAGATCCAAGAATTAAAGAACGTAAAAAGCCAGGCTTGAAAAAAGCAAGACGGGCTCCACAGTTTTCTAAGCGATAAAAAAGAACTATTTCAATGTTTCAAAAAGCCCGAATATTCGGGCTTTTTTATGTGTTAAGCTAGGTGATTTGCAAACAAAATTAGCGTCGTAGGCTACAAGTAGGCTACAGGTAGGTTACAAAAACTCACCAAAATGGTATAATAGTTATGTAGGATGGTGAAAATATGAAAAATATTTTTATTGGCGGAGTTGCTAAAAGTGGTAAATCACGGTTAGCAACAGAATTATGCAAAAAGTATAATACTAATCATATACCAATAGATTATTTTGCTTCTAGTTTTAAACATAATTTTCCAAATGTTGGAATTACTAGCAATGTAATAATAAATGAAGAATCAAGTAAATTATTATCACTTTTTTTATCAAGATTTATTGAAATAGCCGAATCTAAAGATGATGAATTCTTTATATTAGATTCTGCCCATATTCTCCCTCAAGATATTTTGAAGTATATGGATAGGGATAAGTGGGATATTTATTATCTTGGCTATCCAAATATAACACCAGAGAAAAAAATTAAAGAAATAAAAAAATATACTAATGGTGGTTGGACAAATAAAAAAAATTACGAAGAGTTACTGGATATATTTAATGAATTAATCACTATTAGTAGTGATATTGAAAAAATATGTAGTGAAAAAGATATAAATTTTATTGATACTTCAAATGATGATATTTTAAATATTTTTAAATAAAATAATAAACAGGAAAAAAATTGCTAAGCCTTATTAAGGTATCGTTAAGAGTTTCTCCGTAGACTACATGTAGGCTACAAAAACGCTGGGAAGCCCCATAAATAAAGGGAAGCTAATTTAGTAAGAGATAATTGGATAAAAAAAATGAGCATTGCTCATTTTTTAATTTGCTTAAAATTCA
>CAYSZU010000025.1:0-9914 GCA_964435635.1 uncultured Muribaculaceae bacterium | reverse complement strand
GATAATTGGATAAAAAAAATGAGCATTGCTCATTTTTTAATTTGCTTAAAATTCAAAGAACTTCATTAATTTTTTATCAGTGATTAACATTCCTGAAGCATATGAAATGTTTGGGATGTAATCAGCAAGGGTTTCGATACTTTCGCCATCATATAAAACTTTATTAACTGCACTTATAATACTAAGTGCTTTTTTTCTGGCGATTTCAAATAGTTCTTCAAATGAATAGTCAAAAATAATATCATTATCGCATGGGTGACACCAGGTTTTTTTCTCGAGGTTTAAATAAGAGGTGTCAATATTTCGATTATAGTAACTCCAGTTAATATAATTGCTTCTTTTAAAAGGGAATAGTTTATCAAGCGCTTCATAGATCTTTTTCTTTATTCCAAAACAATCATAAGTTGATAAGCGATATATTAAACGACTGTGTTGATAGGCTTTTAAATAATGCTCGCCCATATTTGGTTTATAATATGTTTCTTGATAGACATTATTTAATAACATAATAGTTGTTGGCTTAAAGCGCAGACGAGGGATTATCTCTTTGACAATATTATATTTATAGAAAGGACGATTATAATACTTTTCATAATAGTAGGCGTCAATATTTTTCTCCATTCTAGTATGAAGTCCTTTGTATTTTTTGCTACTCGCTATCTGTTTGCTGAAAATGCCAGTTTTATAAAATATAAATGGGTGACAAACGCTATCTAAACAGTAATGATTAATTGATCCATATAAATAAGCTAATGCTTGAGCGTCATTAATTAAATTATTATTTATTATTTGGCCAACAATTTTGATTAAGTATTGTTGGGTATTAGATTTATGAAAGTAGCTCCCCAGTTTACGATATTTTTGACCGTTTTTTAAATCACAAAGATTATA
Organism: uncultured Muribaculaceae bacterium; assembly: GCA_964435635.1. Classification (GTDB taxonomy): domain Bacteria; phylum Bacillota_I; class Bacilli_A; order RF39; family UBA660; genus DAOOOU01. The sequence goes on along the minus strand of CAYSZU010000025.1, from coordinate 9,023 downwards.
AAAATAGAAAAAGTCAAAACTCTGAGAGAACATTTCGTAGCTTTTAATATCATCAGCTAATAAGGTTTGAGTTGCTTTGTTTAATGATTTGTATACCTCTTTAGCGAAAATATTATGAGTAGTAATTGATGGCATATATTCACCGACCTTGTTGTCATTATAACATAAAATGACTAAAAAAATAATCCTATTTAAAACCGGCTATGTTATAATTATACAATAGGAGAGATCATTATGTCGGAAAAAATATTCAGGTCCCTTGATGAACAATTAGATATCCTAAAAAATAAAGGGCTAATAATTGATGATATATCCTACGCAAAAGATACTTTGCTAAGGGAAAACTACTTTTTTATAAGTGGATATCGTCATTTGTTCTTAAGATCGCCACTTGATAAACATTTTATTAATAACACCAACTTCCGAGAGTTGTATGCAATGTTTAATTTTGATCGTCAAATAAGAAATATTGTTTTTAAAAACTTATTAATTATTGAGAATAATGCGAAGAGTATTTTTGCTTATCAACTATCAAGAAAATATGGTATTAAAGAAAAGGATTATTTAAATCCGATTAATTTTACAAGGGATTCTGAAAAATCTCGTCAAGTTAATGACCTAATAAAGAAAATGAAACGCCAAATCAGGGTAAATGGTGGTCAGCATTCAGCAACAATGCACTATATAAAGAACTATGGCTATGTTCCAATGTGGGTTGTTGTTAAAGTATTATCATTTGGTATTATGAGTGAAATGTTTACTATTTTAAAATATGATGATCAACAAGAGATTGCTTCAATTTATGGAGTTAGTCGTGAAGATTTATTGCAATATTTGCCAATCTTAGCGAACTTTAGAAACCTTTGTGCCCACGAAGATATTTTATATGATCATAAAACGCAAAAGCAGATTAATGATACAAGGTATCATAATTTACTTGGAATTGCCATGATGGATGGAGAATATATTTATGGTAAGGATGACTTATTTGCGTTAATAATTATTTTGAAAAACATGTTAAGAGCTGAGGAATTTACAATGTTAATCAATGAATTATCGTATGAAATTGATGTGTTAGCTGGCAAGTTAAATGTTATTGGTATTGAAAAAGTTTTAGATAAAATAGGCTTTCCTATAAACTATAAAGAAATAGCGAGGCTTCGATAAATGATAAATATTAGCCATAAGAAAACTTATATATTTTTAATTCTATTAGTTACTTTCCTAGCAGGTGCTTTAGGAATGTTTTTGATGATTAATTACTTTCCTCTGCAGAAGATTAATTCAAATAAGGAATCATCAAAAGTAATTGAGGAAAAAGTCACTGTAACTGATGAAGGAATCTCGGCAGCTGTTAAAAAGATATATGATGGTGTTGTCGTAGTTGAAACATATAAGAATAACAAACATCATTCTTCTGGAACCGGCTTTGTCTATAAAGAAGCTGGAGAAAAAGCTTATATTTTAACTAATTATCATGTAATTGAAGGCGGCGATTCAGTAAGAGTCACGTTTACTAACGGCCATAAAGCTGAGACCGAAATAATCGGAAGTGATGCTTTTGCTGATATTGCAATTCTATCATTGGCAGCAACGGAGATAATATCGGTAATTGAGGTTGGTAGCAGCGAAGAAGCCGAGGTTGGTGATACTGTTTTTGCCGTTGGAGCGCCCCTTGATAGTATTTATTCGTGGACAGTTACAAGAGGAATTTTATCAGGCAAAGATCGAATGGTTGAAGTAAGTACAACAAGTAGTGGAGCCAGTGATTGGGTTATGAAAGTTTTACAAACTGATGCGGCAATTAACTCAGGAAATAGTGGGGGACCACTAGCAAATTCTAATGGTCAAGTAATTGGTGTTACTTCTCTTAAGCTAGTTTCAAGCGGAGTTGAGGGAATGGGATTTGCAATTCCAATTGAAGAAGCTATAACTTATGCAAATATAATAGAGCAGGGTAATCAAGTGATTAGACCGTTTTTAGGAGTTTCAATGATTGATGTTTCTTACGCAGCAAATTATGGAATTATTGTGCCCATTGGAGCAGAAAGCGGTGTTTATGTATCTTCCGTAGATAAAAATTCTCCTGCTGCTAAAGCCGGATTGAAAGAGGGAGATATTATTATTCAAATCGGTGGAACAGAAGTTACTTCAGTGGCAATCTTAAGATATAACTTATATAAATATCAGTCGGGTGACACTGTGACGATATCTTATTATCGTGAGGCAGATTTAAGAAAAGCTACTGTTAAACTAGTCGATAGCGAATAAAGACTAGTTTTTAATTGAATGTTTATTCTAAACCACCTATAATAAAAGTAGTTAATAAATAATTTAACCAAGAAGGGAAGGCCGATTGTGAAAGAAGTATTAAACATTTTAAAAAGATATAACCTTGCCATAATGATTGTTTTAGGCCTTTTAGCTCTCCAAGCATTTGGAGAATTAGCATTACCTGGTTACACTTCTGATATGATAAACGTCGGAATTCAGCAAGGGGGAATCAAAAGCGTTGTTCCTGAAGTTATTACTAAAGAAACAATGAATAAAATTAAGCAGGAACTAACAGCAGAAGATTTAAAAATAATAGATAATAGTTTTCGTTTAGATAAAGAAACATATATTTTAAGTGATGCCAGTTTTATAAATGATCAAGATTTAGCTAAAGTAATTATGATACCTTTAATTAAAACAATGCCAATTACTAAAAACCAAGAAAAATATCAAAAAACAGATCTTAGTAAGTTGGAACCGGAACTTGTGAAGCAAATGGCAATTGCTGCAGTGCGGCAAGAATACTACCGGGCGAATTTTGACATAGATAAAATTCAAACGGAATACTTAATGAGGATTGGCCAAAAAATGTTAGCTTTAGCTCTTGGCTTAATGGCAATAACATTTGCGACAGTGTTAATAACGAGTAAGATAGCAGCGGCGTTTAGTAGAGAATTAAGAAGTCGGGTAACAAAAAAAGTTATGAAATTTTCGAATCAAGAATTTGATGATTTTTCAACGGCTTCTTTAATAACGAGAACTACTAATGATATTCAACAGATTCAACAGATGTTAGCGATGGTCTTTCGAACCGTTGTTTTTGCTCCAATTTTAGGAATCGGAGCTTATGTTAAAGTAAGCGGAAATTCAATGGGCTGGGTTATTGGTCTAGCTGTTTTAATCGTGCTATGTCTTGTTGTTTTTGTATTTATTGTGGCGGTGCCAAAATTTAATATTATTCAAGATAAGTTAGATAAAATAAATTTAGTGGCCCGCGAAATAATAACGGGAATGCCAGTCATTAGGGCTTTTGCTAATGACGATCATGAGAAGAAGAAATTTGAAAATGCTAATCAAGATCTAACAAAAATAAATATATTTGTTAATAAGGTAATGGCTGTTGTATCACCAACCATGGCTTTTTTAATGAATTGCATTTGTGTTTTAATTATTTGGGTTGGCGCAAAACACGTTAATACTGGTGCTCTACAAGTTGGTAATTTGATTGTTTTTATTACTTATACAATGCAAATAATTATGGCCTTCTTAATGTTCTCGATTGTCTCAATTATGATGCCAAGAGCTTTGGTTAGTGTTAAAAGATTGGCCGAAATATTTAATAAAAAAGAAAGTATAAAAGAACCGTTAAATCCGCAAGCGTTTCCGAATAGTAACGGCGAAGTAGAATTTAGAAACGTTTCGTTTAAATATGCTAAGGCAAAGAAAAATGTTCTGTCAAATATTAATTTTACTTGTTTGCCGGGCACAACAACAGCGATTATCGGTTCAACCGGTTGCGGTAAATCAACCCTCTTAAACTTAATTCCTCGTTTCTTTGATGTAAGCGAAGGAAAGATTTTAGTTGATGGGATAGATATTAAAACGGCCAGTTTAAAATTATTAAGATCAAAGATAGGTTACGTTCCCCAAAAAGGTATTTTGTTTTCCGGTAGTATTGAATCTAATATTGAGTTTGGTTTAGAAAAGCACAATCAAGAACAACTATTAAAAGCAGCTCAAGTGAGTCAATCTGAGGAATTTATTGCCATGAAAGAAGGAAAATATAAATCTCGAATCTCTCAACTAGGAACAAACATCTCTGGAGGGCAACGCCAAAGGCTAGCAATTGCTAGGGCAATTGCAATTAATCCTGAAATATATCTATTTGATGATTGTTTTTCTGCTTTGGACTATCAAACGGATTCAAAATTAAGAAAAGAATTAAACGATGAAACAAATAAGAAAACTATCATAATTGTTGCTCAAAGAATTAGTACGATTGTTGCAGCTGACCAGATAATTGTTATGGAAAAAGGAAAGATTGTTGGTATTGGTCAACATCAGGAACTATTAAGTAATTGTAAAGTATATAAAGAGATTGCTCTTTCTCAATTATCAGAGGAGGAATTAGCTAATGGAAACTAAAGAAAAAAAACAAACTAATGGCCCGTTTGATGAAATAATTATTGAGAAGCCAAAGGAATTCAAAAAAACATTTTTTAAGCTAATTAGATCAATGAGTGAGTATCGAAATAGATTATTAGTTATTTTAATCCTAGCCATTGCCGGGACAATTTTCGGTATTCTTGGTCCTCGCCTATTAGGGGATGCTATTACGGTTTTGTATGATGGGGTAATTAGTAAAATCAATGGCGGTCCGGGAGTTAATTTTAAGACGATTAGAAATGTTTTATTAATTTTGTTAGGGCTCTATATTTTTAGCTCCACCTTATTATATATTCAAGGCATAATTATGGCAAAGTTAAGTCAAAAGTTTGCTTATAAATTACGTCGCCAGGTATCAGAAAAATTACATAAGTTACCAATGCCTTACTTTGATAGTAAAACACATGGCGAGACTATTTCTATTATTACTAATGATATAGATACAATTGGTCAAAACCTAAACCAAAGTTTAATTGAAGTTGTAACAGGATTTGTTACAGTTGTCGGAATAGTTGTGATGATGTTCTTGATTGATGTTTCTATAACTATTCTAGCATTAATTATTGTCCCTCTATCAATCTTAGCAACAACCGTTGTAATAAAAAAAAGTCAGAAACATTTTGAGAATCAACAAAAGTTTTTAGCCGAAGTAAATGGTCATGTTGAAGAAATGTATTCTGGCCATAACGTTATTAAGGCGTTTAATGCGGAAGATAAAATGCTTGATAAGTTTGCTGAGGCTAATAATAAATTGGCTAACAGTGCCTGGCGTAGCCAATTTCTTTCCGGCTTATTGCATCCAATTATGATATTTGTTGGTAATATTGGCTATGTCTTAATTGTATTCATCGGGGCAAAGAAAGCAATAAGCGGTGATATTACGGTTGGTAATATTCAATCGTTAATTAGCTATTCAAAAAATTTAACTCGACCAATTGCTCAGGTTGCTGAGGAAATAGGGATGGTTCAATCAATGGTGGCGGCAGCCGAAAGAGTTTTTGCTTTTTTAGAAGAGGATGAAGAAGAAACAATTGCTGATCGAAAAAAATTAGATTTAACAAAAGTAAAAGGGAAGGTAGACTTTAATAAAGTGTCCTTTGGTTATAATAAGGATAAACCAATCATAAACAACTTTAATGCAAATATAAAGGCTGGTCAGAAAATTGCTATCGTTGGTCCAACCGGGGCAGGAAAAACAACCTTAGTGAAATTATTAATGCGCTTCTATGACTTAAATAGTGGTTCAATCTTAATAGATGATCAAAAAATGGAAGTCTTTGATAAGAAAGAATATCGTCAAATGTTTGGGATGGTCTTGCAAGACGTGTGGTTATTTAATGGTACAATTATGGATAATTTGAGATATGGTAATTTAAAAGCTAGTGATGAAGAAGTTATTGAAGCAGCCAAGCAAATTGGGGTAGATGACTTTATTAGAACGCTTCCAAATGGTTATCAAATGGAGTTGAATGAAGATACAAATAATATTTCGCTTGGCCAAAAGCAGTTATTAGCTATTGTCAGAGTTATCTTAGCGGATTCAAAGATTCTGATTTTAGATGAAGCAACCAGTTCAGTTGATACTCGAACAGAAATATTAATTCAAAAAGCAATGGATAAGATTGTCCAAGGACGAACATCCTTTATTATTGCCCACCGATTATCAACAATAAAAAATGCTGATCTAATCTTAGTAATAAATAATGGTAATATTATTGAGCAAGGTTCACATCGTGAATTGCTCAATAAAAAAGGCTTTTACGCTGAATTATATAATAGTCAGTTTGAAAAAATTAGTTAGGAGAAAAAAAGATGAAAATTAAATTTAAAAGACTTGGGGCCTTTATAATCGATTCGATTATAATAGTAATTATTTCGACAGCTTTGGCTTCAATTATTATTTCCCCTGCCAATGAAAAAAAATATTCTCAATATAATAGCCAGGCTAGTAACAACTATATCAATTTAATTAAACGAGAAATATCAACTAAAGAATATGATAAAAACATGAAAGAAATTTCTTACAATATTGAGAAATATGGATTAACTTATTCGGTTGTTAGTGCCGTTTGTTTAATTGGCTACTACGGTCTTTATCAATACATAAATAATGGCCGAACGTTAGGTAAAAAACTTTTCAAAATAATGGTTAGAGCTAAAGACAAGAATAAGAAAATAACTATTAATCAAATGATTTTAAGGGCAGTTATTAACAATAGTATCTTTGTTCCTATTCTAAGCAGCATTTTGGTTGTTACTCTATCGGTTAATAATTACTATGAATTCTATCAAGTTGTTCAATATGCTGGAATATTTATTTTTACCTTATCAGTAGGATTTATTATTATCACGAAAGAGGGGCGAGGAATTCACGATCGTCTTTCTGGAACAATAGTGATTAATATTGACAAAGATTGACACGTAATTTATAAGAAAACGTTGGAAAAAAAGAGAAATTAAACTATAATATGCTAATATAGATTTAAGGAAGTGTGTATTTATGAATATTTCAGAAGCTTTTAGAAATGGTAAAGTTCTTGCTCCTATTATTGATGCGATTGAAGAATATAACGAGCGAGTAAAAAAGGTATCTCCAAATAAGGCTGATGTATATTTTGCTTATTTCGAATCATTAACAGAACCGATTTCGGCCGGATTAAATATTAATGGTAACAGAGCCCAGTGGTTTAGTGATTTTAAGATGAGAAGTAGGGTAAGGTCTTTTGAAAAAGAATTACATGATTTTTTTAATCTGTTGTCTAATGAAGAAATTAAAGAGTTATTTAGTAGTGACAATTTAGTTTATTATTTTTTCGAAGAAATTTTTACTAATGAAAGAAAAAGTTTCTTTGAAGAAGCGCTAATTAAAAAAGCAAGCGAAGAATATGAGAATTTATATTTAGATTATTTAGTTGCTAAATATGCTAGGGTAACCAATTCTCAAGAGGTTCCTGAGATTCCATATGATGAAGTATATGCTAAGACAAATTCTGATTATGGGCAGGATAATTATACAGCCAGCGCGCCTGAAGATAGTGAGGAGCTAATTGCTAAGAATCGTAATTCTGCTTCACCAAAAGCTTCAAAAGTACCACTTGAAGGTTTCATTTTCTATTTAAAAAATGAGTATAGATATTATAAAATCGGTGATATGTTAGAGAAAACTTATCAAGAAATAACTGAGGCGAATGATATTTCGGCAACAAAAGCAATATGCTATATGATGCGAATCAATGCAATTCTTCAGTTTATCCCTGATTATATATTCAGAAATATTTCGGCTTTCATGTATAATAATTACGATTGGATGTCTTCTCTAAGTTATCCGCTTTTTCCTGGCAAGACAGCGGAAAAGATAAAAGAAGAATTCCGGGTTATAATTTATGGTAAAAAAACTCATCACAATCAAGAAGAGTATACTGACACAGCTGGTAAAAAATATGAAGATGAAATTGCTTATGGTTCTTCTCTTACTGTTAAAGAAGCTAAAAAGGAAGAAGTTAATTTTATTATTGATGATGCTGTATTATATCTTATCTCTTCAGGAGATAAAGAGTATGAGCAGGTTGGTCATGATATCAAAAACCAACTTGGCTTTCTAGCTTCAAAAGGTGAAATTCATATTGCGGAAAAAGTTCAATTAGAAAAGAACATGCTTGATATTTGTTCGGCAATTACAGAACAAATGGCAAGGGATATCTCATCCCATACCATTGCGATTAACGCTGCCTTTAGTGCAAAAGATATCTCTTCAACAATAATTAAAGAATTTACTCGCAAAATTGATGTAAAATTAGTTTTTGACAAAGAAATGCTAGATGCATTGGAAACTGCCGATAATTCTATGGAAGTAAGTAGTAAAAATAATATTATTGATGATGTAATCGGGTATCTTATTACATCAAATAATTTTGAGTATGAAGAACTTGGTAATCGGATAAAAGGGGTAGCAAATCATGTAAAGAATGTTAGCGAAATTGATGATGAGCACAAAACAGAACTTATAGCAGTAATGAGAGCTATATGTAATGCGATAACTAAAGAGATGGCAAATGAAATTTCGACTAATGTTGTCGCTAAAAACGCATCTTTTAGTGCTAGAAGTATTACTGGTTGGATAGAAAAAGAATTAATCAAAAGAATTGATGCGAAAAACAAGAACAACTTAAATAATAATGGTCTTCCGACCGAAGAGAAATTTACTCAAGCAGAGCGCGGATGGCGTAGATAAATTTAAAAGACAACAATAATATATATAAAGAGTTAGTTGTTAAAAACACAAGAGCTTATTTAATTGATTCAAATAATATGTAAGAACTTCATTAAGAAGTTTTTATATATTATTTACTTAGGATCATTTTGTTGATATAATAAGCTTACTTTTTTAGGAGCGTAGTTAAACGGTATAATAGAGGTCTCCAAAACCTTGGTTGGGGGTTCGATTCCCTCCGCTCCTGCCAATTAGTAATTATGCGAACATTATCTACTTTTTAGCTAGGTTTGCTTTTAATACATAAATGAAACATATAAATATAATTGTGGCAGAAAATATAAAAAAGTGGCATTTTTTCTTAAATTATAGT
>CAYSZU010000024.1:0-10805 GCA_964435635.1 uncultured Muribaculaceae bacterium | reverse complement strand
GATTTGATAAGTTATTATATTTAACTTTATCGACTAATAAAATAACTGATTTAGCTGGACTTGAAGCGATTAAAAATTTCGTTAATAATGAACAGACAAAAAAAGTAGCTGAAAACGTCCTTACGGAAACGATGGATAATAATAGTTATGACTATAACGATGGAACATGGTCAGCTGATGATGAACAACCTAAAATGGGAATGTGATAAATCACATTCTTTTTTTTGCAACTACTTCTAACAACATTATCAGGAATAATTATTGTCATAACAATAAAAAAATTGTATAATTATACAATAAAGAACAATATATTTTATCCATATATTAAATACATTAGAAAAGGACGGCATCAAAAATGAATCAATTATATGAGACGAAAAAACATAATGCTATTTGGGAAATAAAATATGGCGAAGCTAATTTTGATGCTCTAATAAGTGACGATTTAAAAGATGATCCTGATGTTATCTGGGCAGCTATTGGTCGAGACTTAGATAAAAGTCGTTTGTTTTTTGGTGATTTAGCAGTCTTTAAATGTTTAAACAAATCTAATTATAACAGTTTATGTTCCCTGCTTTATAAACTAAGAATTAATCTTATTAATCATTTAGATATTGTCGAATTTTTACTATTGGAAGATGTCAAGAACTTTGATCGAATGCCAGAAGATATTAAAAACAATGAAATAGTTGCTGATATGGCAATTAAGTTAGATAAATCGGCTGTTCAATACCTTGGGTCAAGTCTTCGAAGAAAATACTCATATATTATGAAAAAAATTTTAGAAGATAATGTACCTTTCAATTTAATTGATGATTGTTTCAAAATAGATCAAGATATTATTGATGCTTATATTTCAATTGATAGTGAACTATTGCCAGAAGCACTTCGAATAAAGCCGTTTTCGTTTCCGCTCTTAAAGGAATTCGTTAATACCCATGGTCGTTTTCCCGGGGGTCAAACTTGCTCCTTAATGGGGATTGATGTTGCCTTAGAGCTAGTAATAGTTTGCCCTGAACAAATAACAACGATGTTTAATATATTCCGTAACAACCCTGAATATGCCAAAAAGTTTGTTGAGGCAAACATTGATTCAATTTTATATTTACCCCAAAAGATTTTAGTTGTGCCAGAAGTTTTAGCGGCAATTATTTTAAGAATAGATCAGTTGAGAAATAAAGATTTTGATTATATTAAAGATATACCACCTACATTATTTGATAATGAAGAAATATTTAAACTAGTTTTCGATAAACTAGCATTCTACTTAAAAAATAATAAATCATCAATTAGTAAATTACCCGGAAGAATAATTAATGATATTAGGTTTAAAAGTCTTATTTATGATGAGGCTGGTTACAACAAGTTAACTGGTTTATCAGAGCAAGGTTATGATATTAATTGGTGTGATAAAGATGGTGATTTAATTTTAATCTTTTCTAATCAGATAATGGAGCAAATTGTTACTAAAAAAGATTATTATGACTTAGTAATTGAATTTTTATCTTCAGAACAAAGCCGGACTAAATTTTGTGAAGAAAGACATATAATTCAAGAAGAATTTAATGTTTTACTTAAAGCTGTATCTTCTGAAGATTCGGCTTTGAAAGATAAAATAGCAGAAGCTTCAAGAAGAGCTTCAGATGCCTTCTTATCAAGTCAAATAAGAATAATGAAAAAAATAATTAATCAGGAGATATCAATTAAAGATTATCTTGATAACTATTTAATGTCTAATCGTTACCATGATTTAATTAGAATAAATAGTAGGGAAGATATTAATGATTTTTATCAATTATTAGCTAAAGATATTTTTGAAGAAAAATTTACCCCATTAGATATAATAAAAATGATGACTAACTATCCATATAATAGTCCGTTAGATAAAATAGTTGTTAGTGCTCAAACAGCTTATCGCGATTTTATCAATAATTATGTTTCATCAGAAGCAAATGATATTATAGTTTCCCAAGCAATATATTTAATGAATAGAAAAATTGCTAATTATTTAAAACCTTTCTTAAATAATCAATATCAAGGGACAAAAGTATCATATATTATTAATGGAAAAGTAGTAGAATATACGATTAGCGATGTCATGATTGCTGATGCTAAAAGATATTTAAAATTTAATAATCAGTTGATTTGTAAATATACGATGGATGAAATAATTAAGAAGATCGGCTTAGGTCAGTTAAATGTTCAAGCGGAAATTCAAAAGATAATATCTGAAAAAAGGCAGGCATTAGAAAACTTACCAGAAGAAAATCCTATTTTTAGTGTTCCCAAGCAATAAATTATATGCAAGATGAAATAATAGTTAACCAAAAAAAGGTTTCCGGTTATTAATGATTTGTTATAATAATATTAAGTGGGTGAAAAAAATGAATATTAATAGTTCCTTAGATTTATGGAGCCCTCAACATCGTGGTCAAGAAATCTTATATGCTTTAGCAGAGATTAATGAAGACAACAAGGTTGTTTTATTTACAAATCTGGAATCGCAATTAAAAGTTGGTGATTATACTTATCAAGAGCAGTTTCGTTTATGCCTTTGGGTTAGAGGAACAATTGCTGAGTCAAACGGGATTGAAAAGCAAGGTCGTTTAATTATTTGTTTAGAAAATGCTCCGTTTACTGAGGATACAGTTGTATCAGCTAATTTAACTATTCCTAATGGGACAATTTTAACTTCTTCAGTTTTAGAAAGAATAATGCAAGAAAAAGCTATTAATTATATCAAAATAAATTCTAACCAACCCGAATCATTAGTTCAACCATATAAGTTAAATAAAGAAACATGGATTGTTAGAAACCTTGAAGTGTTTGAATCAAGTATTAGTGACACAACTGCTAAAAAAGTTAGAATATATCCAAATGTTAAAAGTGAACTAACCCTAAAGTATTTTGAAAACCAAGCAACCGGTTATCTAATAGATCGTCGTAATTTTGATTGTCTAATTGAATTTAATGATAAAATCATGTTATTAGTACAACCAACCTTAGCTGAACTAAATAGATATCAGAATAATCCTGATAGTTTAGGTTATGTTCCGATTAATTTAGCAATGACAAAAGACTTGTTATTAAGTAAAGGTTTTACCATTGAGACAATCACGAGTGAACCAGACATAGAAATCGAGTCAAAAATAGTTCTTCACTAAGAGTAACTAAATATAACAGAGCGGAAAGTTACAAAACATAAAGAAGCAGCGATTAAAAAATTAAGACTTAATCATAAGGTAGCGAGTTATTTAATTAACGAATAAAAAAACGACTAAGTATTAGTCGTTTTTATTAATTCTAATTAATTATCTTTTTGAATTTCAATAAACTGTTGTAAAGCGCCATTTCGTTTACCGTATAAGTACATGCAAAAGATAAAATTAAGAATAAATATTAAATAAAACACATCTTCAAACCAAGCCCCTATATTTAAAACAAACCCAATAACTCCAACAATTAAACAAAAACCAGTTAGTGATATTAAAACTAATAACTCGCGGTTAATTTCCCGGCCATATTTAGTATGATTAAAAGCTTTAATTAAATCGCTTTCTTTTATTTTCTTTTTCCTCATATTAATTACTCCTTATATTATAAATAATAGCATAAAGTTAAAAAGATATCAATTGTCAATTATATATATTTTTAGTATGCTGCAATTTATTACTATGCTATAATTATAGTAGGTGATAATATGAAAGTAAATGAGAAAAAAATAATTGTAACTGGAGCCGGAGCTGGAATAGGTAAAGCTCTAACTTTACAGCTGTTAGCTAAAGGCGCTTATGTTGCTGCTTTAGATATTAATGAAGCAGCTTTAAAAAAACTAAAAGAAGAAGCCCAAAATAGCGAAAAGTTATCGCTTCACGTTGTTGATATTACTAACGAGGAACTATTAAATAATTTTAAAGTGGAGTATTTAAATATTCACGGGGTAATTGATGGTTTAATTAATAATGCGGGTATTATTCAGCCGTTTATTAATATTGATAAACTTGACTACGAAGTAATTAATCGCGTCATGAACATTAATTTTTATGGTCCCCTTAAACTAACTAAATTATTTTTACCAGAATTACTTAATCGGCCAGTAGGCCATATTGTTAATATTTCTAGTATGGGTGGTTTTTTCCCGTTTCCTGGCCAAACAATTTATGGGGCCTCTAAAGCAGCCTTAAAACTTTTTACTGAAGGACTTTATGCTGAACTACTAAAAACTAATGTTAGAGTAACAATTGTTTTTCCTGGGGCTATTGCAACAGATATTGCTAGTAATTCGAATGTTGTAATTAATACGCCAACCAATACCAAAAGCTATAAGATGTTATCAGCTTCTAAGGCAGCCCAAATAATTATTAATGGAATAGAAAAAGATAAGTTTAAATTATACGTTGGTAGTGATTCTAAGATAATGAATTTAATGTATAAAATTAATGATAAGGCAGCTATCAAGATGATAAATAAAAAAATGCAGGATATGGTTAAGTAATTAACAATATCTTGATAAATTTAGTAATAAAGAGTAATATGAATATTGTAGAAAGGTGGATTAAACAATGAAGGGGAAATCAAAACAAAAAAGAGAAATTAAGAAACCTAAAAAGAAATAACAACTAGACTTAAGCTTTTTAGATAATTAGAAAGACCGCCATTTATAGCGGTCTTTTATAATAGAGTTATCGGAACTTTAATCATTTAAATAATCAGCTAAAGTATTTGATCGAGATGGATGACGTAGTTTTCTTAAAGCCTTAGCTTCAATTTGTCTAATTCTTTCTCCGCATACATTATAATCTGCCCCAATTTTTTCAAGGGTTTCAACACTATATCCATTAAGCCCAAACCGACGTTCAATAACATTCTTTTCCTGAGCTGTTAGACTATCTAAGACATCTTTAATTGCTATTTTTAAACTACTTTTATCAATTTCGGAAGTTGACGTAAAAGCATTTTCATCAGCTATTAAATCACCTAATGATAAATCACTATCATCATTAATTTTTCGATCAAGTGAGGCGGTGCTTTGGAGTTGTAACTCTTTAAACAATTTATTAATTTTTTCAAGCGAGATATTTAATCGCATCGCAACTTCTTCAGCGGTTGGCTCACGGCCAAAGATATTTTCTAGGTTACTTAATGTCCGGCGTAGTTCAGTTAATTCTTTAATTTTATTTGGTGATAATCTAATTGTTGAGCTCTTTTGATCGGAGTATTTTTTAATTGCTTGTCTAACTAAGAGTGTTGCAAAGGTTGAAAAAGTGTAACCCCGAGTATAATCAAAATTATCAACTGCTTTTATTAAACCTAAATAACCATCACCAGCCGCATCTAAAAATGGGTAGCCATATTTAATATGATAATGTTTAGCGACTGAAAGAACCAAACGCATGTTACATTCAATTAATTCGGTGCGAAACTTAGCTTTTTCCGCTGTTATTTCAGTATTAGCAAGCATCATAAATAATAACTTATGTTCAGCGTTACTTTTTAAATCAACCCGTTCAACGTCTATAAAATGAAGTTTAACAATGTCAGTAGTATCAATCTCAATATCTTTAATATTATCATAAGTGATTTCAATCTCATTTTTTATAAAATAAATGATAAGTTCATTATATATTTCTTCAGAATATTTCTCTAAGAGTTGATTACTTACTTTATTATCAGTGATATTTAACTCATCTAAAGCTTGTTTTAAGTTCATGGTAACCAACCTCCTTAACAATAAAACAAATATTTTTCTATATAATATAAATAATAACAATAATTGTCAACAACTATAGTAATATGTTATATAATATAATTATCTAATAGAAAGGAGTGATTTTTTTGGAAGAGCAAATTTGTTGTCAAGAGTTCAAACCAAATAATTGGCAAGATAAAGAATTTAGTTGGGAGAATAAGCAATTTATTGTTAATGAATTAAAGACTTTTATGTATATGCCCTTAGGCTTTGGTAAATTAATGACGAGAATTCAAAAATTACTTAATACAACTGGAACAAAAAATATTGATGGTATGTGTTTATCAAGCCACTCATCAAAATGGCGAATGAATCTATATACCGCAGTTGATAAACCAATTTCACAAGTAGAAAATATAATGTTAAGTGGTAATTATTACAGTAAAGTATATGACGGCCCGTTTCAAGAGACTGGTAAATGGTGTGCTGATTTTGAAAAAAGTCTAATTGCTAAAGGTTATAGCTTAAAGCAGATGTATATGTGGTATACTACGTGTCCAAAATGTGCCAAGAAGTATGGTCATAACTATGTTGTTATAATCGGCGAAATTTAATCCGTCATTTTTAATTTGTTAAATATTTTAAACGCTAAACCATCTGTCAAATAATCATTTGTGTTCGAAAAATTATATGACAGATGGTTATTTATTTGGTATAATAAAAATCATGATAGAGGACAATAATATGAAGAAAAAAATTAAAAAAAACAGTAAATCATATAAAGTAATTAGTTTATTTAGTCGACTAGTTGCTTTATTATTAGTATTAGCAATCGTCGCAACGATTGCCTTTGTCATCTATATGAATATTATTCCCACTAAATATATAATCATAATTGTTGCTGTTTTAATTATAGTTATGGGTTGTACGATCTTTGTTTTGGTAAGTAATAAAGTGAGGGCAAAATGGAAATTAATTTTATCTTTAATGTCATTAATGATAATCGGTTTAATTGCTCTTGGTTTAAGTTCAGGAGTTAATACCTTAGATTTTTTAAAAAAATTAGCTAGTAAAGATTATATGACAGAGAACTATTACGTTATTGTACTAAAAAATAGCATTTATGCTAATTTAGAAGATTTAGATAATAGTAATATCAATATATATGATAATAATTCAGAAGGAATAGAACTGGTTATTGAAGATTTAACAAACCAAATTAATACTAATATAACAAAATCAATTGATTTAACAACAATGACTAGTGAGTTGCTAAATAATCAAGTTGAGGCGATTGTTATGGAAAGCTCTTATAAACGAATCGTTGATGAGCAAGATGAAAATTTTAAAAATAATACCAAAGTTATTTATACAATTTCAGTTCGAGTACCTGTTAAAACAACTTTAAAAGAAGTTGGTATTACTAGTGAGCCATTTATTTTATATATATGTGGGGTAGATACTTACGGCGCAATTACTTCTGTTTCTAGAAGTGATGTTAACATTATTGCTACTATTAACCCTAAAACAAAACAAGTGTTGTTGACATCTATTCCCCGTGATTATTATGTTCAATTACATGGAACAAAAGGTTATAAAGATAAGTTAACCCATGCTGGTATTTATGGAATTAATAGTTCGCTAGGAACAATTGAAGATTTATTAGATATTGATATTAATTACTATGCAAAAGTTAATTTTGATTCATTGATTAAAATAATAGATGTTTTAGGAGGCATTAACGTCTATTCTAAAAAAGCATTTTCTACTCCGGAATATCGTTTTACAAGTGGATACAATTTTATGAACGGGAAAAAAGCTTTATCTTTTTCCAGGGAAAGACATGCCTTTAGGGATGGTGATCGTTCTCGTGGCGAAAATCAAGAAGCTGTTATTGAAGCAATCATTAATAAAGTTTCAAGTCCGGCTATTTTAACAAAATATAACTCAATATTAAATTCATTAGAAGGTTCTTTTGAAACTAATGTTAATTCTCAAAACATAAAAAAACTAGTAAAAATGCAACTAGATGATATGGCAGAATGGCAAATAAGTTCAGCTAATCTTGATGGCAAGGACAGTAGTAATTATACTTATACCTTTGGCCAACAAATGTTATATGTAATGGAACCTAATCAAGAGAGCATTGATAATGCTAAAAAAATGATTAATAAAGTTAAGCAAGGCGAAATATTAGAAGATTAATTTACCATAAAAAAAACCAACTTAAGTTGGTTCTTTTTATGGTTGCATAATACCAAAGAAGACTAACCAAGCAAGGATTGTTTTGGCAACTAAACTAAGTAAAATATATGCTCTTTCGCCATATAAATAGTCTTGCCATTTACCAATTTTTTTATATTGTAAAATCATATTAATTGGAAAACAGTTAAAGAATACTAAGTATGAACCAAATATCGCATAAACAAACCAAGGAATTTCACTAGGATTTGAATTGCCAAAGGCATAAAGAATAACGACAATCCAAGGAATAATTCCGGCAATAGATCCGTAAATGAAAGCCGTCCAATCAACTTTATCATTTTTTTGATTCATCTTTTCCATTAGTAAACCAAAAAGATTCATCGAGGCATTTAAGCCAAATATTAGCATTAGGGCGCCAATATCATAAACGCCAAATAAAACAGCAATTAAAACAATCATAATTGATGAACTTAGTGAGTACTCATACCATCTAAAGACATTAATCTTTTTCTTAAGTCCTTCCATGTATTTGTTTTTAAATCTTTTAGAGGCAACAACAAAGTGAAACGCCGCTGATAAAAATAAAAAAGCAGAGACAAAAACTGCAAACGGCAAGTTAAAGATTGTTTCCGGGTTAGTAATTAATTTCCCGATAGTTTGATTATAAGTTAAAAAGTTTGACATGATTGCTGGTTTAAAAGCTACGGCCTGATCAAAACTAAGGGCAAAGATTAACATAAAGATTGCCTGAGCTAAATGAATGAAACCCATCTTCTTATTAAAGCAAACTAGTTTAACTAATTTCTCTTCTTGTAATTTTTCTTCTTTTTTCAAAATATACCTTCTTTCTATCTCTATATTATCATAAATTATAAAAAATATTAATAATAATTAAAAAAACATTCTCACAAAATATTATCTATGATATAATTTAATAGAGCCCGTCGGTATCTCTTAGAAAGGGATTTTTATTTGGTGAAAATTATGACAAAGTATATTTTTGTTACGGGAGGCGTTGTTTCAGGACTAGGAAAGGGGATAGCCGCCTCATCTTTAGCCTTATTATTAAAGTCACGGGGGTATAAAATTTTTATGCAAAAATTTGATCCCTATATTAATGTTGATCCAGGAACAATGTCACCATTTCAACATGGAGAGGTATTTGTTACGGCTGATGGTTGTGAAACCGATCTTGATTTAGGTCATTATGAGCGTTTTATTGATGAAGAATTAAATTACTCATCTAATATTACAACTGGTAAAATATATACTAGTGTAATTGAAAAAGAACGACGTGGTGATTATTTAGGAGCGACTGTCCAAATTGTTCCCCATATTACAAATGAGATTAAAAATAAAATATATGAAGCCGGTTTAACATCTGGAGCTGATATTGTGATTACTGAAATAGGTGGGACAGTTGGTGATATTGAATCCTTATCATTTCTTGAGGCCTTAAGACAAATAAGAAATGAACTAGGGGCTCAAAATACCTTATTTGTCCATACTACTCTAGTTCCTTATGTTTTTGGTTCTGGTGAGTTAAAATCAAAACCAACTCAAAGAAGTGTCATTGAATTAAGAGGCCTTGGAATTCAACCAGATATTTTAGTAACTAGAACGCCATCAGCGTTGGGAAATGAATTAAAACAAAAGATTGCCTTATTCTGCTCAGTCCCAATTAATAATATTATTGAGGCCGTAGATGTTAAAAATATTTATCAAGTCCCAATTAATTTTTATAATCAAAAAATGGACGAGACCGTATTAAAACAATTTAAATTAAAGAAAAATACGGCTGATCTAAAGAAATGGTATAATTTAGTAAATACGGTAGATAATTTAAAAAAAGAAATAAATATTGCTTTAGTTGGTAAGTATGTTGAATTACATGATGCTTATTTATCGGTTGCTGAAGCATTAAAACATGCTGGCTATAAGTATAATCTAAAAGTTAATATTATTTGGCTTGATGCCGAAAAATTAGAACCAAAGAATGCCAATTTAAAAGAAATGTTTAAAGATATTAAAGGGATTGTTGTGCCTGGTGGTTTTGGAATTAGCGGAACAGAAGGCAAAATTAAAGCAATCAATTATGCGCGGGTTAATAAAATTCCTTATCTAGGGTTATGTTTAGGTATGCAATTAGCCGTAATTGAGTTTGCCCGTAATGTTTGTAATTTAAAGAAAGCTTCTTCAACTGAATTTAATGAAATTTGTGAAGAACCAATTATTGATTTAATGACCGATCAGAAACACATTATTAATTTAGGCGGAACATTAAGGTTAGGTAATTACGAGTGCGCAATTAAAGCCAAAACTTTAGCTTCTAAATCTTATGGCCAAGATAAAATTCTTGAACGTCATCGCCATCGTTATGAATTTAATAATAAATATAAGAGTTTGCTAGAAAGTAACGGAATGGTTTTTTCCGGAGTTAATATAGCAAGTAATCTAGTAGAGATTATTGAATTAAAAGATCACCCGTTCTTTATCGCTTGTCAATTTCATCCGGAATTTAAAAGCAGGCCAACTAGGTGTCATCCTTTATTCGATCATTTTATTGAAGCCAGTCAGAAAAATAAAAAGAAGCTTTAAAAAAGCTTTTTTTATTCATCATATTTAAATTTATTTGTTTTTGATAAAACTCGATTCTTAGAGTTATCAGCGGCTGAAACTACTGATAAATTATGCCGGCGATTATCTAAACCGTAGTGGTGGGGATGATGATCAACTACTAAGCCCTCTGGGCAATTAGCAATTAAACGGTGCATATGGGTATAAACCCTAATACCGTTTTTTTGTTTACAAAACGAGGCATAAATTGTATCTTTTTTAATAGATACATACCATCTTCCTGAAGCTGCTTCATCAACTAATGCTAAGTCTTCTTGATTAATAAATATTTCCC
>CAYSZU010000023.1:4130-11857 GCA_964435635.1 uncultured Muribaculaceae bacterium | reverse complement strand
TGGTTCTGGCTCAGGTTCTGGCTCTGGCTCAGGTTCTGGCTCTGGTTCTGGCTCAGGTTCTGGCTCTGGCTCAGGCTCTGGCTCTGGTTCTGGTTCTGGCTCTGGCTCTGGCTCTGGTTCAGGTTCTGGTTCAGGTTCTGGTTGTTGATCTTCTTCACCTTCCGTTTGGTGTGGCATTTGTCCTTCAGAAGCTTCGCTTCCGTCAAATAAAGGTGCTGAATCTTGACTTTGTTCATCATCTTCATTATTACCATAATTATGATTAGCTATTCGTTCGTCAACCCATCCACCGGCCGCACCCATCATAAATGGTACAAATAGCCCTCTGCCATTAACAGCAAATGATGCTAGCGCTGACTTAAACCATTGACCACCAGTAATTGGTTGGCCTTCTTCATCATTGCTTGCTTCGCCAAAAATTCCAGCTGTTACTAATAATCTAAATGGTGCTGGTAATATTCTTGCCATATTTCCTAGAGGGCTTACCATTAATGAATCTGTTCCACCTTTAATAAATCCAGCGAACATAGATTGCATGTATCCACCACCACTAATACTAGCAGTCTCAAATCCTGAACCGAATCCAGCAACACCACTAATAATTGGGCCTAATAAGAATAAACTCATATATCTACCGGTATTAGAAAATAATGTTGAAACTGAACCATTTACATCCATCCAACTATTACCTACTACCCATTGACCAAGTTTAGTATTTTCATAATATTTACTATATAAGCTTCCAACTCGATCTTTCGCAACGAAGGATTGAACACCTTCTAAGATGTTATTTTTTACATCCTTACCAAAGATTACTCCAGCTAAATTACCAACTATTCCCCCGCCAATGACAGCGGCGGCATCTATAACTTCTTCAAATATTCCAGTAATCCCCTTTAATAAACTGGTGAAAACAGCAGCAATAGTTGCGGCAGTTTTCTTTAAGAACTCTTTTGCTCCTTCAATAAGTTCTTTTGCCCCATTAATTACTTTTTCATACCAAGCTGTTTCAACTTCGGCAACAATTTGGGCATTGGTATCATCAGCTGTTACTGCTAATGCTGTAGCCGCAGAAACAGGCTCAGTTGAATCGGTTGCTTCCTGTGCTGCGGTATTAATATCTGTTAATGCGCCAGTATCGACTTGATAATCAAATGTAATAACTTTATTAAAAGCTTCAATTACACTATTACTAAAATTAATACTATTATCTATTATACTAGTGAAATCACTTTTATCAGCAGCCTTAAAATTAACTCCTAAGGTTGTATATAAACCTTTACTATCTATCAACTCAGTATATCTTTGATTTAAACGACTATCAATATTTGAATTTGAAACATTTAATGAACTTTTTGCGGCATTCAAAGAATCAACTGCGGAATTAATTATTCCATTAGCAACTGTTAATTGATCAAAATCAAAAGAAACAACTGTTTTTGCCATTATATTCTCCCTGGTCTTTCTTGATTATAATCTGAACCACGATAAGGAATTGATGATGCTCCTGAACCAGATCCTTGAAAAGGAAGATTCGAGGTGTTTGGCCCATTTGAACCATAATTATGTTCATCTCTTTCTCTTCCGGCTTCAGCTCGCCTTTCTGCTTCAGCTTTTTCAGCAGCTATTCGTTCCTCTTCTGCCTTAGCTTCAACATAGTCATTATATTCTTTTTGATCGCTTGCTCTTAAATCATTAGCAACTCTTATTATATCTTCACTAGCTTTTAACATTAGGGTTGAAACAAGATTAAGTAATGAATTAGTAACAATCAACCTGTTTCTCGGTTCTGAAACCCCATCAATTGAAAAATAATCGGTAGTACAATAGTTTTTAGCCGATTTTATTAAATCTATCGCATTATTTATTTTAGTTCTACTCTCCAAAATTGATGATGCTGCAAGTTTTGCTTTTTCGATATTGTAGATTTGACTTTCACTTGTTACTGCCATTTGCTTCACACCTTACCTCAGTCTTTTTTTTATACTTTGCTAAAGCAAGTAATAATTTACTTGTTTTAACAAGGTATTGCATTTTATATAAATGCAATAACTTATTTTTAGATATTGTTTGCGTCAGTTGTTTCCCAAGCTTCTTTAGCTGCAGAAACAAATTCTCCAAAGTTATTAATATCTGATGCGAATTTTGGAAATTCATCAGAAACTTCATCCCATTTGGCAATGATTTCACGAGCTGAAGCACTATTATAAGTACTATCAACTCCGATATTATCTTTCATTGTGCTGTCAATAGCGGAAAATATTCTTTGCATATCAGCTGCTAAAGATAATATATCTTGGCTTGTACTAACTAGTTGACCATAGTCAACTGAAGCGACAGTATTTGCCATAAGTTATTCCTCCTTTATATATTAAAAATTATCGTTCATGTATTTTTGGATTGATGCTGAAGTTTGATCGATACTAGCTGCAGCATTATTAAGTAAATCGCTGTATTTCTTTAGTGTCTCTCCAGCTACTTCTAATTTAGATTTATGACTGTAAGCTTTTTCTTTGAATACATCATAATCAACACCTTGCCAGTATGAAGCTAGTGCATCAACTTTAGCATAGAAATCAATCAAACTTTGATTATATTCTTTGCTTTTTGAAGCGGCATCTTGAGCTACTGAGTAGATATTTTCGGTATTTGCTGAAAAATCTGCCATAATTCACCTCCTCACTTTATAATAGTATTAATTTAGATCCGTTTAAAATCCGATTCTCCTTAATTGTCAAATCTGTCTGATAAACAAGACCTGTGCGGCCATCAATTAATGACAAGTTTTCGTTAAAACCAAAGTTGTTATCGGTCATTTCGTTAATCGCCTTGTTTAATAAAAATATAATTTCGATAGTCTTCTTGTTTACTGGAATAAATATGTCATAACTTGTTTCAATCATTGGAACCTTCAGTTCAACACACACTTTATTGTTCATCCTTATTCCTCCTATAGAATCTCATATTCATCATCTTGATCGTAAGATTCAATATATTTTATCAAGCAAGGATTACCATTGTAGATGTCATAACCATAGCCCCCACTAAGCTCTTCGCGCATTTCGGGAGTGGTTTTCAATATTTTCAGTGTCATCTGATCTGTGATTCCGTTCCCTATCCAAATTCCCCTCGAACTATTAATCATACTCTTATACCAACTATCATACTCTGATTTACGAATGTTGTCAATACTATCAACTAGAATGAAACTAAACTTATAAAGATTTTTTGCCTTTTCCATAATATTATCAAACATCTTTTTATGATCTATGGTTAATAGATTTTTAAATTTTTCAATTCCGGTAATCAAACAAACAGTATGCTGATAATTATTTAATGCCGCTTCATCAAAGCCACTAGTTGTGTATTTTTGATACATATCTTCAACATATTCATTTAGTTTATTAATAACTTCGTTAAATCCTGAATTAAAATAAGAAGTGTTTTCAGGAGCTTTAGTAAACATTTTCTCAGCATCTAAAATGAATGTTTTTAGCCCTTCAATTTCTGTCAATTGTTGTGTAAACGTTTGTGTAAATGTCTCAGTAGTTTTTAACTCTTGAGCTGATATTAATAAAGCATAACGATTTTTAATATCAATTGTTCGTACCTCTAAAGTTTCTTTTTCAATCCCAATTGGAATACTAGTTATTCCCTTTAAACTTGGCCGAACATATTCACATGAAACTATCGTTGGTAATACTGGGATTCTTAAAGCTGTTTTTTGATTCTTTTTCTTTAAACCAACACAAATTGCTTTAATATAATCATTTAAGTAATCTCTTTTATATGGTAATGCCGTTTGGAATTCATAGACATCTTCAAGTTTAACTAAACCCCGACCCATTGTTTTGAAAGGAATCATCTTTGTTCGACCAACCACCGAACTATAATCACCATTATCATTTAACTGTAAAGTTATTTTTTGTTTAAAATTTTGACTTAACTTGAAACGAATTGCATTTGGACTAACAGTCGTCGCAATAAAATATATTCCATATTTTTGTGAATCACGAATTAATTGAATTAGAATATCCTCATATTTAGTAAATAACTCATTAAATATCTGAAGGTGGTTAATAATAACAACAATATTTGGTAATTTTTCTTTTGCTGCTTTTATATAATTATTATAACTGCCACCATAATCAGAGAATAAACGTTTTCTTTCATCCAAGTTCTTCTTTAATAATTTAAGAAGATTAACTAATTTTTCATTATCACTAGCTAAAACAATATCTCCTATTTGAGGGGCACTACGATAAATCTTTAATGCTTCTGAACCAAAGTCCATTAAATAGATATTTACTTCTTCAGTGGAATGATTAACAATTAACGAATAAATTATGGCACTTAATAGATCTTCTTTGCCACTCCCTACTGCCCCATAGATTAAAGCGTTACCATCATTACTAATTGGTAGATTAAGAAGACCTTGTCTTTGTTCGGAAGGCACATCATATTCACCAATAATCGGATTTAAAAAATACGGTTTAGTTTGATAATCATATTTTTCTTTTAATTTATTAATATAAATTTCATCGGGGATTCGATCTAACCATAAACTTTTAACTTTAACTGACTCTTGAGCCGCTGTTTCAATTAAATATTTTAAAACGTTTGGTAATTCCTCGCCGCGATGAATTCCTAAGTTAATTTTGTTTTTTTCGTTTTCAATACTTTTTATTGTAAAACCAATATTATCTATAAAGTTAAGAGCCGTATCAATTTTTTTCTTTCGCTTGTCAGTCTCATAGTATGGTGCACCACACCATGCTGATTGACCTAAAGCAAAATACTCATTATAACCAACTTGTAAATAGAAACGACCGGCTTCTTTTAGTAATGCGGCATCAGGAGAACGAATTAAATCCATACTATCTTTCTTATCTTGAACTTTCAAACAAACGCGAAATTTACTATTACTCCAAATTTGATCATCAACTACTCCCGAAGGTTTTTGGGTTGATAAGATTAAGTGAACACCTAAGCCACGCCCAATTCTAGCCGTACTAATTAATTGACTCATAAAATCGGGTTGTTGCGCTTTTAACTCAGCAAATTCATCACTAATGATAAATAGATGAGAAATTGGTTCTTTAACCTTGCCTTCGCGATATAATTTTTGGTACTTATAGATATCAACTGTACTTTCCGATAAAATATCCCGAGCTTTATTAAAAGCTGTCTGTCTTCTTTTTAGTTCGCTTTGTAATGAAGATAAACTGCGATTAATCTCATTAATATCTAAGTTAGTAATTGTTCCAGCTAAGTGTGGTAGTTTAACCCCTGTTTCTTTATTTTCTAAGGCCCCGGCTAACCCACCACCCTTATAGTCGATAATAACAAAGCTAACATCATTCGGATGATAATTAACGGCCATTGATAAAATATAAGTAATAATAAATTCACTTTTACCAGAGCCGGTCATTCCGGCAATTAAACCATGTGGACCATGGGCTTTTTCATGCAAATCAAGTTTGAACAATTCGCCACTTTCATTAATTCCAACTGGTGCTTGCAAAGAAGTTGTTGGATTATTACTTTTCCAACGATTAAATGAGTTTAATTGCTTAATATTACTAACCCCGTACATTTCTAAGAATGTATATGCTTTTGGTAAAACAAAATTACCATGGGCAATATCAATCGGAATATTAGCAACGGCATAAAAATAATTATTCAAATCAAAAGTCGGATAATCAGGAACAAATGAAACTTTTTTATTAGATACTAATTCATTTTCAAAAATTCCTCCTGAGTTTTTATCAATACTAATAAAAGCTGAGCATTCACTCGGTAAAGAGTTTAGTTTGTTAGTATTAATAATTACACTAAAGCCCATATAACGATCTAACTTTAAAATATCAGAAATAATACCAACGCCTCTTATTAAGTCGACATCATCAGTAATAATGACGTAGTTCTCGTAATAATTACGTGGTGTTTTATCATTAGAGTTATTACTACTTGCTTCAATTCTTCTGATTGTTAATATTTCCTCTAGATAGTTAGATATTTGATTAATCTCATTAGTTTCAGTACCATAAAAACGAATTGTTTTTTCATTATCCCAACAATAAGCAGTGTTTTTAATTTCATTCCAATCATTAGCCGAGCTATCGTTAGTAAAGATAACTATCTTTAAGTTATCATACGCATGCCGAGCAACCATCTGCAGTAATAAGCCATCCATAAATTTTTCGACTAATAAACTTTGACCAATAATAGCACTAATAAACTTTTTAGTAAACGAAAAAGTAACTGGAACTTGATCAATTGTTCTAACTTCCTCAACCAAGGTCTGAGCATATTCTTTTAATTCATCAGTTTCTAAACTAAAGCCCTCTTCCGGAAAACGAATTTTAATGAAAGGAGGAATTGTTCCGATTCCTAGTCTTAATTCTAGAAAATCATCATCCGTTTCTTTTCTTTCCCAAAGGTTTCTTTTACGATATGCAATAATATCAGCCACATCTTTTAACGGAATATTATTATCGATTAAAATTTGTTTTTGCTTCTTCATTTCAGTAAAAATAGCTTTTCTTTTATTATCAATATATTCACGATATTTTTCTTGTCGTTTCTTTTCTCTTTTCGCTTTACGACGAGCTTCGTAGCGTTTAACAAGCGAAGGAAAAACAATCATTGCTAAAATCATTGTCCCAGCAGTTAAAATAGCGGGATATGATTTACCAAAGGTCGTTGTCCCATTACCAATTTCAATTAAAGCAACTGCTCCCCTAACACAAGCCGCCATCCCCATGATTAACATTGGTCCTAAAGTTAAAAAGACGGGCATTGATTCGCCATTTTCACTAGCTGGCGGGGCTTCAATCGTTACTTCTTTTGGCTCGACTCTTTCATTAAATCGCGGTGGTCTTAAAAAATAATCTTTTTTAGCAAACACTTCAACATAATTGTCAACGGTTTCATCAATTGCTGAATAATCAAGTTTAGGTAAATTGCGCACAATAAATTTACTTGGATCATATTTAACTAATTGGCCAGGATTATTAAATAAAAGAATATCGTTAATGATTGATAAACGAAGACCTAAAATAAAAATATTATCACCATTAGTTAATTTAGCATTAATCACCCGGTTATTATTAACATATAAGGGAATCTTTTCATTTAAGTTTTTAACATAGACGCTGTTATCCATAAATACAATTTCTAATTGATTGTAAGCAAATGCTGGGTGGTCATAAGATAGCCAGTTATTAACTGAATTACTTACTGGGCTAACAGTATTATTACCAATAAAAATACTTGTTCTAGCTTCCTTTTTAAAGATAAGCTGATGCATACTAGCATCATAAAAAGCCGAACAATAAATTGTCCAAATTTCATTAGTTGTAATATTTTTAAGATAATAAAAACTATCAGTTTCAAGTTTAATTGAAGGCACAATATTATTATTACTAATAATCTTAACTTCAGAATTACTCTTTAAAACCCAACTGTTTTCAAAAGCTTCAATACAGATTAAATTATTTTTATCAGCATCAGCTAACCAATAATCACCAAAGATATTTGTTGGCAAAACAAGATTAACTAAGTTTTTATAATCAATGAGTGTTATCTTCATAACTGCACCCCTATATTCTTATTAAAATTATATCTTATTTTTAGGCTTATTACAATAAAAAAAATTAGCAGCTCTTTTGCTTGCTAACTTCTTCTTTAATAATCTTAAGATATTCATCAATGGCAATTGTAAT
>CAYSZU010000023.1:0-4120 GCA_964435635.1 uncultured Muribaculaceae bacterium | reverse complement strand
AATAGTTTCTTCCTGGTTATATTCCCGATAACTAATTTGACGTTCTTGGACTTCTTTATCACCAATAATTATTGTCTGAGGAATCTTTTTAACTTGACTTTCTCTCATTTTATAACTAAGTTTTTCCTCCCGTTGATCTAATTCAACACGATAATTATTCGCCGCCAATAAGTTTTTAATTTCCGTTGCATAAGCTAAGTGAAATTCATTATTTACTGGGATGATATTAATTTGAACTGGCGCTAGCCAAAGGGGAAAAGCCCCCGCATAATGTTCAATTAAAATACCAATAAACCTTTCAATTGATCCAAGTACAACATGATGAATCATAACTGGTCTTTTCTTTTCGCCGGCATCATCAATATATGTTATATCAAATCTCTCAGGTAAATTCATATCTAATTGAATTGTACCACATTGCCACGTTCTACCTATTGAATCTTTAATATGGAAATCTAGCTTCGGTCCATAGAAAGCACCGTCTCCTGGGTTAACTTTATATTCTATTCCTACTTTATCACAAGCTTTAGCTAACGCCTCTTCAGCTTTATTCCAAATATCAATTGACCCAATATATTTATCCTCAGGTCTAGTTGATAATTCAACTTTATATTCTAAATTAAATACTTTATAGACTCTATTAAAGAAGTTAATAAGTCTTATTACTTCACCTTCAATTTGTCCTTCTTTCATAAATATATGAGCATCATCTTGCGTAAACATTCTTACTCTAAACAACCCATTTAACGCTCCGCTAGCTTCATGTCTATGGACCAATCCCAATTCCCCTAATCTTATTGGTAATTCCTTATATGAATGCATCGTGTTTTTATATGCAAGCAACGCTCCCGGACAACTCATCGGTTTAATCGCAAACTCTTTATCTTCTATTTTTGAAGTGTACATATTTTCTTTGTAATTAATCCAGTGCCCGCTTATTTCCCACAATTCTTTATTTAACATAATTGGGGTATTTATAAACTTATAGCCTTCTTTTGTATGCTCTTTATACCAAAAATCTTCAAGTATTTTTCTTAATGTCATTCCATTAGGTAACCAAAAAGGGAATCCTGGTCCATATTCACTAAACATAAATAATTCTAATTCTTTACCTAACTTTTTATGATCTCTTTTTTTCGCTTCTTCAAGCATTAGAAGATGTTTGTTTAAATCTTCTTCGTTAGTAAAACAAATTCCATATATTCTTTGCAGCATTTTATTTTGGGCATCGCCCTTCCAGTAAGCACCACTAAACTTAACTAGTTTAAAATATTTTAATTCTTTAACGGTCTCAACATGTGGACCACGACAAAGATCGGTGAAATCACCTTGGGTATAACAAGAAATAATCTCACTATCTAACATATTACTAATTAAATCTAATTTGTAAGGATCGTCTTTGAATTTAACCAAAGCTTCTGCTCGACTTAATTCTTCTCGATAAATTCTTTTGCCATCTTTACTAATTTTTTTCATTTCTTTTTCGATTTGCCCTAGATCTTCTTCTTTAATAACTGTTGAGCCAAGGTCAATATCATAATAAAAACCTTCGTCAATCACTGGACCAACCCAAAATAAGGCATGCGGATATAAATTTTTAACCGCTTGAGCTAATAAGTGGGCACAACTATGATTTAGAATATTTAATTGAGCGTTTTCTTTAATGCTTTCCATGATCTTCTTTTCCTTTCCTGGCTTCTAATTTTTTGTTTGCCATTTCTTTTTTAATTGCCGTTTTTCTTTTAGTTAATTCGCTTAACCTTTTAATCCCAGCTGGACTTTCAAGCGTCTTACCTAAAACAGTTATTTCATAAATTATTTGAAATAATTCTTTTTTTAATATTTCTTGTGTTTCATCCATATTTTCACCTCTAAAAAACAAAAAACCCCATCTGTGCAGGAGCAAAGTATGCGGTACCATCCTTGTTAAACTTAATTCAGATAACGGCTCACACCGGGGTTTATTAACCCACTCAGAAGGGAGTAATTAATAATCATAAAGTGTTAATTTCCACCAACCATTAACTCGCTATGAAATTATCGATTATAACCATGTCCTTCTTCAAAGAATTAAGTATATTATACAACTATTAAAGCATTTTAGCAAGTCTAATGAAAAGACTATCTTCACCTTTTGATAAAAAAAGAAAATAGTATAATAACTATTTTCGACGATTCTCACTAATCATTTCTAAATCAACGGTTAATTGTTTAATTCGTTCGATTATCCGACGAGCTTTAACTTTATCTTCACTACTATTATTAATTACTAAGTGTTCCTCTAAATCATCGATTGTTAAATTAGATGTAAAGAAAGTCGTTTTATTATTGTTCATTCGCGACTGAAGAATGGTGCCAAGGATTTCATCACGTCCCCACTCTGTTACTTTCTCCGCCCCAAGATCATCAATTAATAAGAGATCAACGGCTTGTAAATAATCTATTTTATCAGCATAAGAATCAAAATCACCTTTTATTTCTCTTAATAATTCAGGAAAATAAATAATCTCTGTCGTAATTCTTTTTTTAACTAGCTCATTAAATAAAGCCGCAATTAAATAAGTTTTACCACAACCAAAATTACCATGTAAATATAAACCTTTATTATTTTGACTTGTACCAAATTGATCATAAAAGGTTTTTAACCACTTTATTACTTTAATCCGTTTTTTATCAGTAATATCAATCTCAGCCATATTAGCCGTTGTGAGATAATTAACGCCACTTTTAGCCGCTTTTTTGGTCGCGGCTAATTGATATTTACAAGGAACATAAGTAAATACTAACTTATCGTTTTTTAAATGAGGATAAAAAACATGACCTTCAATTTTATTTTGACAACTCAAAAGATTATCACATTTCGAGCAATTTTTTAATTCGCCAACCGTATCTTCGAGTTGCGAAGTATATTTCATTGCTACTTTATCAGGTACGTCAACTGTTTTAATTAAACGTTTAAAATTACTATCGGTATTCGCCGTTGCAAAATCTCGTTTTAAACTTTCTTCAATTCTTTTGTTATAAGAAATTTTATTCTTTGCTTCAATCATTAACTCACCTAAATTCTTTCAATAGTTCTTCTAATTCGCGCGACTCTTCGTCCGTAATTGTTTCTTTTTCAATTGTTTTATTAAACCAAACCGGATCTTTATTAGTCTGGGATTTAGCAGGTGTATCAATCTTTTTAGTATATTTTTTACTTTCTAAAGCTGCTGTATTCATTGCCTCTAGAGCTGTTTCAAGACCTAATCTTTTCCACTGCCCAGCAATTGTTTCAATAAAAGCTTGATTTAGTTTATTATTATTCTTTTTTAAAACATAATCAATTAAAACATTAACTACGGCTGGTTTTAAGTTTAAATCAACTAAAAGATTTTCTAAAACTTTTAAGTCACGTGCCGTTGGTTTTGAACCTTTATTTTTACTGCGAAGAAAATCATATGGACTAGTGTTTTCAAAAACATAAACTATTTTTGCTTTGTTCGAAGTATCACCAATTGGACTTTTTAAATACTCTGGTTGCTTACGATACATTAAAGTTGGCAACTGACCATCATTATTAAATTGGTATAAACGACGCGCTCTTTTACGTAACTCTTCTTTATGAATTGTGCTTTTTTCGGTAATAACATTTCTAATTAGTTCAATCAATTGTAAATTATCTAAATTATAAATATAACTTAAATTGTTAATTAATTCTTTAGTCTTTTTATTAAAAGTTTTTTCATTTACCATACTAGCAGGTAAAGATGCCATTATTAAATCAAAATCAATTGTTTCTTCAGCACTAACACCTAATACTTCCTTCTCTTTAATATTATTAACTACAATATTATTGCTTGGTTTAAAAGTCTTATTTAAGCTTTTAGTTATTTCACAATAATCCTTTTTATCAATTGTGACTGTTTGATAATTAGCAACAATATTATCGTACTCACTTTTGCCAATATTATTATATAAAACAATATTAAAAATTGGATGATTAAAAAATTCAACAGCACTAAGTGGTGAATATAACTCATAAAGATAACTATTACTATCTCCTTCTCGAACAAAAGCTTTCAATAAGCCCATTTGCTTCAAGACCTTCCCGAGCTGTTCTAATGCTATCTAAATCAGT
>CAYSZU010000022.1:0-12788 GCA_964435635.1 uncultured Muribaculaceae bacterium | reverse complement strand
ATTATATCATCTGCTTCATATGGCTCCATTTCAAAATATTTAATTCCTAAAGCAGTTAATAAGTCTCTTGCTAATGGCATTTGCTTTTTTAATTCTTCAGGAGTTTCAAGGCGACCCGCTTTATATGTATCATATTTTACTTTTCGAAAATTAGTTCCAATATCAAAAGCAACAGCCATATAAGTAGGTTCTTCTTCATAGATTATTTTATTTATCATATTGATAAATCCGTATAGGGCATTAGTTGGAAAACCTTTAGAATTTTTCATCATATTACCACTATAAGCAGTGGCGTAATAACTCCTAAACATTAAATTATTACCATCAACTAAGATT
The DNA here is from genome assembly GCA_964435635.1 of uncultured Muribaculaceae bacterium. GTDB lineage: Bacteria > Bacillota_I > Bacilli_A > RF39 > UBA660 > DAOOOU01. Next base: position 12,452 of record CAYSZU010000022.1, on the reverse strand, counting down.
ACTTTTTTCATGTTTCCACCTCATTATTATTATACCACATTATTACTTTGGCATATAAAAAGACTTCTTACTTTAAGAAGCCTTTGCTTAATAAATTTAATTATTATTTAATTTAATAAAAGTAATTTCTTTAATCTTTTGTTCCACTAATGGTTTGTCAGCCCCATCAGTTGCAACTTTAGCCATTTCATCTACCACATTCATGCCACCAATCACTTTACCAAAGGCCGCATAACTACCATCTAAGAACAAATTATTAACTTGGCAAATAAAGAATTGGGAAGAAGCTGAATTATAATCATCACCGCGCCGTGCCATTGAAACAACTCCCCGTTGATGCGATAAGTTATTAGTAATACCATTTTGGGCAAATTCTCCCGTGATCTTTTCGGCTGAACCGCCAGTACCATTTCCTAAAGGGTCACCTGTTTGAATCATAAAATCACTAATTACTCGATGAAATATTAAGCCGTTGTAGAACTTATCTTGAACTAACTTTTGCATATTTGCTACCGTTAATGGCGCCGCCTTTGGATCTAATTCTATTAGAATTTCACCACCACTGACCATTTCTAATTTTAGATAATTAGTAACTTCATTACTTACTTCATAATTAAGCATTTTTTCTTCCTCCTTGATATTATTGGTTATTTCTTTATCACCACAAGAACTCATTATAAATAGGGAAATTAACAGAATCGTAACTCTTAAGCATTTTTTTATCATAATAACTCCATTCCATTTTATTTTACTGATAAAACAAAAGTTTGTAAAGGGACTATTGCTTTTTTATAAATTTTAAACTATAATTTATACAGAACATACGTTTGGAGGTTTAACGATGGAAAGAACTTTTTTAGCGCACACTTATTTATGTATCGATTTAAAAAGTTTCTTTGCGGCCTGCGAATGTTTAGCTCGTAATTTAGATCCATTAACAACTCCTTTAGTAGTAGCTGACCCAACCCAAAAAGGAGCAATTACTTTAGCTGTAAGTCCTTTTCTAAAAAGCCAAGGTTTAAACGGTCGAACTAGAGTATATGATATTCCCAAACAAATAAAATACTTTGCCGTCCCGCCAAGAATGGGTTTATATGCGAAAAAAAGTCAAGAAGTTGTTAATGTCTATTTAGAGTTTGTCGCTCATGAAGATTTGCATATTTATTCAATTGACGAAGTTTTTATTGACGTAACTAATTATTTAAATTTATATCAAAAAACCGCCTTAGAATTAGCTGCTACTATTTTAAAAAGAATTAAAGATAAAACTGGTTTAACTGCCACTTGTGGAATTGGCCCCAATATTTTTTTAGCCAAAATAGCAATGGACGTTGAGGCCAAAAAAAATCAATCAGGTTTAGCAAAGTGGAATCAGAAAGATATTGCGACTAAACTATGGCCAATTACCCCCCTTTCTAAAATATGGGGCATTGGTCCCCGTATGGAAAAAAGGTTAAACGACTTAGGAATTAAAAAAGTTGGTGATTTAGCTCATTATGATTTATTAAAATTAAAAGCAAAATTAGGTTCAAGTGGTAAAGAATTATGGCTCCATGCCAATGGAATCGATAATAACTCTATTAAGGAGTGGCAAAAAGAACCAAAAACCAGTTCTTATAGTCATAGTCAAGTTCTAAATAAAGATTATAATGGTCATAATATTAAAATTATTATTATCGAAATGGTTGAACTAATTACTCATCGTTTACGTCAAAATCATAAACAAGGATTTATTATTAGTCTAGGAATCAATTATTCTCGGGCGATTGGCGGCGGCTTTTGCCGTTCAATCAAGCTTGTTAATCCGACTGATAACAATCAAATAATTCTTAATCAATGTTTAGATATTTTTGATCGTTATTATGAAGATCTACCAATTAGAAAAGTTTATATCTCTATTAGTAATTTAATAACTAATAATTATTTACAATTAAATCTATTTGAAGATTTAAATAAAATAAGAGGAGAAAACAAACTAAATTTAATTATTGATGATGTAAACTACAAGTTTGGGCGGAATACAATTTTAAAAGCTTCTAGTTTACTAGCTGACTCAACCATTAAATCGCGCAACGAAAAAATTGATGAGTAACAACTAAAACAATTGATTTTTAATTTTGTTTATGATAATATTAGTTTGCGCCAATTTGGGGAATTAGCTCAGCTGGCTAGAGCACCACGCTTGCAACGTGGGGGTCAGGGGTTCGAATCCCCTATTCTCCACCAAATTGTCAATAAAACTCTTCTATTTTTGAAGAGTTTTATTATGAAAAAATTTAATATATTAGTTATTGCTTAGCTAATATTTCAACTCTGATTTTATTTCCCTGGGTTGTTTCATAACTGGTTGCTCGACCAACTTGCTTATTATATAAAGCCGCACCTAAAGGACTATTATAAGTTATCTCCTGATAATCATCACATTCTTTAGGGTTAAAACGACCAGTTAATTTATACCAACCTTCTTCAATTTCTTCCGCGCTAAAATAAAGCCGCAATTTAAAAATATCGTTAATATTAAGCCGATCTTTATTAATCTTTTTAGGGGGAATTATTTTAATATCTTTTAATAAATTCTTTTTAGTTTCAATTTCATTAATAATAGCTAATTCTTGTCTTTTAGCGTCTTCAAAAGCAAAATTATCATGCCAGCCATCGCCAACCGCCGCCTCAAAAGAACTCCCCTTAACAGCGCTATTGCGCTTTAATTGACGGGCTAGTTCATTAATACTATTAAGGTATTCATCATAACCTGCTTGATCAAGATAGATAATTTGGCTTCTCATTTTTTCACCTCTATTTATATAAATATCCTAAATTTTATAATATTTATTATATCATATTTGAACAGCAGAAAGACACTATAATTAATTGATTTTTCTGATATTTATGCTAAAATTAATAACAGATAGGAGATTTAAAAATGAAGCTACATAACTTGCCACCAGAATTACGTGGTGGAACGATAATAAAAGGCAAAGATGATGAGCCGGATGTAATGGATGTTATGATTGGTTTACTGCCTATTAGAATAATGATTATGAATGAAGATGATATTACAGCAATTATTATAGATAATAATAAACTATTTGTTAACCCAACAAGAATCTGGATTGAAGACGAAAAATTAAAAGTAAATATTGATAAAATAAATAATGAAGAACTAAAGCCAAATGTTGCTGAAGAACAAAAAAAAAGAACAATTATTGTTGAAAAAGGAAAAGAAATTACGACCAAAAGTATAAGATTTATGGCGGACATAGAAGCTCTAGCTTACCCGGAAGAAATGCAACTTATGACGTATTGTGAAGAAATAAATGATTTAGAAGAAATCTATCACGGTAAGGGTGATAATTATACTGTAATCTGTGGGATTGATTGGTATATGCTTATTATTGAACATAATAAAAGCATTGAACTTGCCGATATTGCTTGTCATCCTAACCGTGATAAAGTTAATAGCCGAATTGAAATGTATGACTGTATCAAAAAATATATTAATGATTTAGGAATAAGTTTAGGAAAATTTATCACATTAAATGCGCGAGAAACAACTTCTTATAAAATGATTCAAAGAATGGTTGCAAATGGCGATTACCAAATTATCGGTGATAAGATAAATTATTGGAATGATAATAAAAATATCGTGATGCATAGAATGACATTAAAGCCACTTGTTAAAATTAAAGATAACGGACCAACCAAAAATGATTTAATTGAGAAAATTATAAATATTCTTAGATTAAATATTAAATCTTATTCCGATAAAGATATTCTAGCTTGGTTTCCTAAAGAAGAAAAAGGAAAAGAGCGGGATCGAATTACTTTGGAATTAGAAGGTATTGAACAGGTACGAAAAAACTTAGATTGGGCATCTTACGAGGAAGTAGAAAAAGAATATAATTGTTTTTTAAATTCAGTCAGTTCTAAAGAGGAAAGAATAATTCCTATGACTAAAGCAATTGAAATCAGACCACTTAAACTTAGTGATATTGCAGTTGAACTAAAACAAGGGATTAGTAAAGTTGGCACCAATGGCAAACCAAGCGAAATTTTTTCCGTTATTGGGAAATCTTTATTGAGAATTAGTTTTAACTCGGTGACCGAAGAAGTTGATCTTGTTGAAATTGATGGAGAACAATATGAGAACCCTACTTCACTTACTCTTATTGATGGTAAAATAATCGTTAAAACGAAAGATTTTTTCGATGAATTTGCTAGTCAAATCCATATTTAGTTATTTAATAGCAATTAAAAAGGAACTAATTAATTTCAATTAGTTCCTTTTCTATTTCTTCAAGGGCTTTACCAAGCTCTTTTTTGCTAACATAATTAGTTTCTTTCATTTGAAAGTGTTTGTTGTTTAGCATCTGAGTACTTCTTCTTGAAGCGATGTGAACCAATTTATATTTTGAGTCCACAACATTCAAAAGTTTATCAATTGATGGATGAAGTAGCATTCTATCACGTCCTTACATTACCATCTTAACCTATTATGACTGTTTTACATAGACAATTCGTCAATTTTTGACATTTATTTAACATTTTTCGCGTAAACCTTGTAAGATAACTACCATCGCCCAAGTATCTTGCTGACAATAAGTAATTAGGGCTTGCCTTTTAAGAGCTAACTCTTCTTTACTCATATATGGATAATTAGCATATTCAACAATTGCCTCTGTCCCGTTTTTAACTTCGAGATTATCATAATTTAAATCGCTAAAAACAGGTAGTGTCTTTTTAATCGAGTAAGAACCGCTAAAAGCCGAATCGTAGAAATTAACTATTTTAGCTTCACTTTCTTCATAACCTATTCCTTGGTATACTTTACTATTTGTCTTAAGTAACCAAATAAGATCAAAGCCCCGATCATATATTTTCATTAAGGCTGTTTTGTAAGTAGGAAACATTTTCGCCAGTTCCATAATCCGCCCTTTTTCAAAAGAAACATTTTGGGCTAGCACCGTTCCTTTATTACCATCAATATTATCTAGTAAAGCTTTAATAAGTTCTTCTCTTTCATCATTACTAGTTTGAGCTAAAAAAACAAAGTTATCTTTTTCTTGATCACAAACCCCTGGTCTTTTTTCAATATGAAGACTAAATTCAAAAGGTGATTGAATATATGGCCATTCCCCTTTAAAACGAGGAACAGGACAAGGAAAAGTCTCAAAGTCTAAATGATAAATTGGATATTCAAGCAGCTTTAAACCAGCCTGTAATTTTTCTTGATTAATATATTGCCTATTAAAACGATAACAATCTCTTTGAATCTGATGATTATCACTTTCAATGCTTTCTTCGGGAATGTCTAACATGTCAAGATAGCCCTCATTAACCAAGTCAATCGGGCTAATGTTTTTCGGTGTATTTATTTTAAAACCACGACCACCTAAATAGTTTAAAACCGAATTATATTTAGGAATATGGCTAGCACATACTTTCTCAAAAAATTGGCATTCATTAGTCTTTTTTCGGCCACACCACTTACCTAATGGACAAGCATCAATTTTTAAATCACGTAAGTTTTTTTCAAGAGTTACCGCCTCTTTTTTAATTATTATCTGGTATTGTTCAGTTACCTTAGTTAAATCAAAAAAAGTAATTAACTCATTTCCTTCTAAATCAGGATTGTATACTGCTTGATTATCTTCGTATGTTCCATCAAAACGATAATCACTATTTAAAACTGCTAAATAATATCTTAGTTTATTAATATTTGGATTGCACGAAGCATTATACTCTCCTTCAATAATAAATCGTTGGACAGCTAAATCATAAACATATTTACCAACATCACTATAACGATCAAATAATTTTTGACATTTCTTCGTATAATCTTCCCAAGTAGTTTCTTGTTCTAGTGGATAATTAGCTATTTCATCTTTTAAACGATAAATATTATCTTCCTTATGCCAAATTGAAACTTTTTCTTTAGCTGGACCAACCATCATTTTACGATAATTACTATCTGTTGTAGCTTTAACTTCAATAATATTAATTAAGCCTTCCGCCTCATTATAAATGTCGACATAACAAATATATCTTAACCCATTTAAAGCAAAATCAAAACACTCCTGTTTGAAAGTAGATTCAGCATAAATAGATTTGCCGCCAAAATTCTTTGTCGCAATTCTGCCCGCTTCACTTTCAACGATTTTATAATATTTCATCATTGCTTCAAGTTGTTTATTTTCCACTTTGATTAGATCAATTGTCTCATCTTCGTTTTCCGTTTCTTCATACATTTTATCTAACAATTCTTTAATTTTGCCTTGTTGCTCAGCTTCACAATACTCTTCATAACCGATTTCAGCGGCTAATTTATCTTGATGAATCTTTGCTAAAGCAACATAACGGGGACACCTTGTATAATTAATAAAATCTGTTTTAGTTATTGCCATCTTTTCACCTACTTTGGATAAATAATTTTAATACTATCATTAGTAGTATTATATATAATCTCTATTTTGTTACCATTAATATCAGCTGTTTCATCAGTAGCAGAAATTATTTTTCCTTCAGAATTAGCACTTAAATAACCTTCATCAATTAAAGTCTGCACTAAGATTATCTTAGTCGGTTCATCCTTTAGATCCTCTTTAATTGATTCGCCATAGGCTTTAGCTTGACTAATTATCACTTTATCTTGATTATAGCGAACTAAATCATTAGGATCTTTAAAAGCATATGAAGTTTTAGCTAAAACAATAATTGTTGCAACCCCCAAAACAATTATTAGACTAATTAATTCAATTACGGTATAACCATTCTGTTTTTTCATTTTATCACCTATTAATAGTATACCATAAATAAAAAAATCTCCGTAGAGATTTTAAGTTATATTTATTAAAAAGGTAGTTTCATTTTTCCCCCATTAACTTGTTTTAACATTTGTTTCATTGCTTCAAATTGTTTTAATAAACGATTTAATTCCTCAACAGTTGTGCCACTTCCTTTTGCAATCCTTTGCTTACGAGTTGCTTTTAGAATTTCCGGTTTGCTTCTTTCCCCTTTAGTCATGGCTAATACCATTGCTTCAATTCGAGCAATTTGTTTAGGATCAATTGCCATGTTATTTAAACCTAAATTACGAGCTTGGGGTAATAACTTTAAAATGTTTTCTAACGGCCCAAGTTTTTTTATTTGTTTTAGATTTGTTAAGAAATCATTTAAATCATATTGGCCTTTTTTTAATTTACTTGCCTGTTCTTTTGCTTCTGTTTCGCTAATAACTGCCTCAACTTTATCAGCAATTGATAAAATATCACCAAGTCCTAAAATTCTTTCGGCCATGCGCTGCGGATAAAACTCACTCAAGCCATCTAATTTTTCTGAATCACCGACAAATTTAATCGGCAAATTAGTCAAATGTTTGACGCTTAGAGCAACGCCTCCTTTAGTATCACCATCTAGTTTTGTTAAAATTGTTCCAGTTAGTGGTAATTGATGCTTAAACCCATTTATGACATTTATCGCGTCTTGTCCCATCATGGCATCAATTACAAGAAGAATCTCTTGGGGTAAACAAAGCTCATTAATTGCCACTAATTCTGCCATTAACTCTTCATTAACGTGAAGTCTTCCAGCGGTATCAATAATCAAATAGTCATAGTCATTAGCTTTTGCATACGCTAAAGCATTAGTAATTATTTTAATCACCTGATTTTGGCCTTCACTATAAACAGGAATATCTAATGACTTACCAATTTCAATTAATTGGTCAATTGCCGCCGGACGATAAATATCAGCTGCAACTAGTAATGGCTTCTGATGATGTTTTTTACGAACATAACTGGCTAATTTGCCCGCTGTTGTTGTTTTTCCGCTTCCTTGTAAACCAACTAGCATCATGATAGTTGGTTTCTGATTAATAATTAAAGGGGCAACATCACGACCTAATAGTTCGATTAACTCATCTTTAACAAGTTTAATAAATAGCTCTTCTGGTTTAAGGCTTTTTGCTACATCTAAACCTAAGGCCTTTTCTTTCACCTGAATAATAAACTCTTTAACAACCTCGTAATTAACATCAGCTTCTAGTAAAGCTAACCTGATTTCACGCATTGCCTCACTAATATTATCTTCGGTAATTCGGCCCATCCCTTTGATGTTTTGAATTGCCTTTGTAAGTCTTTCGCCCATATATTCAAACATTGTTTTCACCTATCCTTTACAACTAGCTTAATTTATTCGCCAGCTAATATCTTATTTATCAACTGATGAATCTTATTAACATCAGTTATCGTTAAGCAATCTTTTAGTTTTTCATTGATTGCTATTAAAGCCAATTGCTTTTCGTAATTTTCCATTTTATTAATTGCTGTTTTAATTGTTTTTTGAATTGCACTCCGGCTCACTAAACGATTTTCAGCAATCTCTGCTAAAGTTAAGTCGTTTAAATAATAATCTTCATATACAAGCTTTTCTTTGCTTGTTAATAAAGCGTGATAACAATCAAACAAATTATTATAATAAACAATATCTTTCATCTTACACCATATCCTTAAATAAACCATAAATATAATTTTCAATATCAAAAGTTTCTAAATCCGTCATCTTTTCCCCTAAGCCAACAAATTTAACGGGAATATTAACTTCTTCTTTAATAGCTAAAACAATTCCACCTTTAGCTGTTCCATCTAACTTAGTTAGAACAATTCCGGTTATATTAGTAATTGCTTTGAAAGCTTGCGCTTGTAAAATACCATTTTGACCAGTTGTGGCATCAATTATTAATAATGTTTCATGAGGAGCATCATTAATATGAGTTCCAATTACTTTATTAATCTTTTCTAATTCCTTCATTAAGTTAACCTTGTTTTGTAACCTTCCGGCAGTATCAATTAAAACAAAGTCAACTTCTTCTTTAATTGCTTTAACTAGACCGTCATAAATAACTCCCGCGGGATCTTGATTCTCTTTACCATAAAAACTCGCTCCTGATCTTTTCGCCCACTCCTGTAGTTGAGGAACAGCACCAGCGCGAAAAGTATCACCCGCAATCATCATTACCTTATGACCCGAATTAATATATTTATAAGCCATTTTAGCAATTGTTGTTGTTTTACCAACCCCATTAACCCCAACAAAAAGCAAAACAGTTGGACCTTTTAAAGCCAACTTTATCTTATCACTTAATAAATCATTATCTACATAAATAATAAATAACTCATCAACAATAACTTCTTTTAAATAGGTAGGATCAAGAATGTTTTCTTCCTTAACCCGCTTTCTTAGCCGATCTAGAAAAGCAAAAACTGTTTTAACCCCAAGATCAGCGGCAATTAAAATATCTTCTAATTCTTCAAAATAAGCCTCATTAACTTTTGTATACTTAATTCCCAAAATGTTTAATTTTGAAACAAAGGTTTCTCTTGTTTTTGATAGACCTTCTTCGTATAGCTTCACAACTGCTTGGTTTGATTCACCTTTTTTACTAATTATATTTTTTAATTTGTTTAATAATCCCATTTAGCTTCACCTCATCAATTATAGCAAGAAAAGAAAATAAAAAGCAATTAATTACTAGACTTTTTAACTTTTTTAGCTTATAATACATATATCTTATAGCTTTAATTATAATTTTGAAAGAAGGAAAATGTATGCAAAATAAAGACGATATAACGTCTGTCATTGCTTTGGGTGGACTTGGCGAAATCGGCAAGAACATGTATGTTATTACCCACCGCAATGAGCTTTTTATAATTGATGCCGGAGTAATGTTTCCCGAGGATGAACTCCTTGGAATAGACTATGTTATTCAAGACATCACTTATTTAAAGCAAAACCAAGATAAAATAAAAGGATTAGTAATTACCCATGGCCATGAAGATCATATTGGCGGAATTTCATTTTTACTCCAAAGTATTAATATTCCTGTTATATATGCTTCAAAGATTGCCATTGATTTAATTAAAAATAAACTAGTTGATCGTAATATTAATTATAATAATATGCAAATCATCACTAAAGATACTCAAATTAAATCAAAATATTTTAATCTTGAATTTTTTACCACAACCCATTCTATTCCAGATAGTTTTGGGGTTGTTTTACACACCCCAAACGGGACAATTGTTGCTACTGGCGACTTTAAATTTGATTTAACCCCCATTGGCCCAATGGCTGATCTTCATAAGATGGCAGCTATTGGTCAAAAAGGAGTTAGATTATTATTAAGCGATAGTACTAACGCCTTAAGTGAAGGTTTCTCTTGTAGTGAAAGTGTTGTTGATGAAGCATTAGGCGATATTATCTTAAAACATAATGGTCGAATCCTAATTGCAACTTTCGCTTCAAATATTTATCGAATTAAACATATTGTTGAAACTTGTCAAAAAAACAATCGAAAAATTGTTATTTTTGGTCGTAGTATGGAAAATGCTATTCGAATTGCTTTAGCTAATGATTTAGTAAAAGATAAATCAATCTTTATTGAATCAAATGCCGCAAAAGATTTAAAAAAGAATCAAATTTGTATTTTATGTACTGGTTCACAAGGTGAACCGCTCGCTGCCTTATCTAGAATTGCTAATGGTTCACATCGTCAAATATCTTTGTTACCAGATGACTTAGTAGTTTTTTCATCAAGTGCTATTCCTGGTAATGCCGCAGGGATTAACCGAATAATTAATAAATTATATCTTAAAGGGGTTCGGGTTTATACTAATTCTGAATTTAGTGATATTCATACTTCCGGTCATGCAAAAGCCGAAGAACTAAAACTAATGCTAAGAATAATTAATCCCGAGTACTTTATGCCAGTTCATGGCGAATATCGCATGTTAAAACAACACGCTGATTTAGCTGTTCTTTGTAATATTCCCGAAGAAAACACTTTTATTATGAAAAACGGTGATGTTTTGGAAATGGATCAAAACAGTGTTCGCCGGGGCGGCACTGTCCAAGCCGGTGATATCTATGTTGATGGTTCAAGAATCGGTGATATCGGCAGCGTAGTTATTAAAGATCGTAAATTAATGAGTAAAGATGGGATTTTAGTTACAATCTTAAATATTAATCCCTTAACTCGTAAATTACTAATTAAACCAAATGTTACTACTAGAGGATTTGTTCTTGTAAATGAAAACTCCGAGTTAATCACTCAAATTGAAAATAAAATTAGTAGTATTGTAACATCGGTTCTAGAAGCTGGACCTTATAACTTTGTTGATTTAAGAAATCAGATTATTCTCGAACTATACCCATTTATTAATAATACTACTGGTCGTAGACCAATTATTCTTCCTGTCATTATGGAAGTTAGAGAAGCAACTAAATAATAAAGGCAAAGGTGGTTAGGATGAGAAAAATTGTTTTCTTTATTATCTTACTTTTAACTTGTACTTTATTAGGCTATTTTGGTTATAATCATTTTAGTCAACCGGAAAAATCAACCACTAATATTTATGAAAGTAAGTTAGCTAATCACGGCTATAATATTTCAGAAATTAAATTTATTTTAGAAAATTTAAATGATCAAGAAATTGATCTTTTTATGATTAGTGATTATAAACAATCCTATAACCTTCTTACTAATCATGACTTTAATATTATTCTACTTAATAAATATCTTACTTATGCCAACAATAATAAGTCTTTAGCCGCTGAAGTCATCATTGATATTGTAAATAATGAATTAGATTCATTACCTTTTAAACCAATCTATCATAATCTTATTAATGAACCTTATTATCTTAAGAAAAATATAAGCCGTTATTTAGCCTATGCCGAATTATATCCGGACTATTTAGCTTTAGATATTATCCGAAATGTAAACACTCATCTTGATTATCCTTTTTATAGTCATAATATCGCTTTTGATTCTAGTAAAGGAATCCTAAGTATTGCCAATAAGTATTACACCCTACCAGCTGATTTTGAGGGCTTTGATTTAGTCACAATAGCTCAAACTAATTATCAACTAAATAGTGAAGCTTATAAAGCCTACCAACTGATGTGGCAAGCGGCGAGCAATTAAGGATTAGACTTTGCTATTCGTTCAGCATATCGCAGTTATAATAGTCAAAAAACTATATATTCTAGATATGTTTATAATGATGGTGTTAAAAAAGCAGATACATACTCTGCTCGAGCTGGACATTCAGAACATCAACTAGGCTTAGCCATTGATTTAAAATCAAACACAATGAATACCCGAGATTTTAAAAAGACTAATGAATACACTTGGTTAACTAATAACGCTCATAAATACGGTTTTATTCTAAGATACCCTAAAGATAAAGAATATATTACTAGTTATCAATACGAATCATGGCATTGGCGTTATTGTGGCATCGAATGTGCTACTAATATTTATAATAGCAATCTTACTTATGATGAGTATTACTAATATTTTATAAACAAATAACTACTAATATTACTAATTATATTCACATTAAAAGCACCCACTTATGTAAAGGGGTGCTTTTTATTATTTTGCTTCTTCT
>CAYSZU010000021.1:0-13819 GCA_964435635.1 uncultured Muribaculaceae bacterium | reverse complement strand
TTTGGGAAATAGTAGATAATGCGGTTGATGAAGCATTAGCTGGATATTGTGATGATATTGAAATTATTATTGAAAAAAACAATATAATCACAGTTAAAGACGATGGGCGAGGAATGCCAATTGGAATGAACAGTAAAACGGGTTTATCAACAGTTGAAACAATCTTTACTGTTTTACATGCTGGAGGAAAATTTGGGGGCAGCGGATATAAAGTATCTGGAGGCTTACACGGAGTAGGGGCTTCAGTAGTAAACGCGTTATCTTGTTGGTTAGAAGTTACTATTTATCGCGAGGGAAATGTTTATTTTCAGCGTTTTGAAAACGGTGGTTGTTCAACTGGACCTTTAACTAAAATAGATACATGCGATATTAATCGAACTGGTTCAACCGTATCTTTTAAAGCTGATCCTGAAATATTTAAAGAAACAACAATTTATAATTATGATACGCTAGCTCTTCGTTTAAGAGAAATAGCTTTCTTAAATAAAGGGGTTAGAATTATTTTAATTGATAATCGCGAGGATGAAAAGCGCGATGAGTATATTTATAACGGCGGGATTGTAGAATATGTTAAGCTTCTAAATAAAAACAAGAAGCCGATCCATGAAGATATTATTTATACCGAGGGAAAAGAAGATGATATATTAATCGAAGTAGCTATGCAATATAACGATAGTTATTCAGAGAACCTATATTCATTTACAAATAACATTCGAACTCATAGTGGGGGAACTCATGAAGATGGCGTAAAAAGGGCATTAACTAGAGTAATTAACAGTTACGCTAGAAGTAATAAATATTTAAAAGATAATGATGAATCGCTTTCAGGAGAAGACGTTCGAGAAGGGATTACAATAATTATTTCTTGTAAACATCCTGATCCTCAATTTGAAGGTCAAACAAAGTCAAAATTAGGCAGTATGGAAGTAAGAAAAATTGCGGACGATGTTTTTGGTAATGGACTGGAAAGGTTTTTATTAGAAAATCCTGATCAGGCTAAAATTATTATTGAAAAATCTCTAGCTGCAGCTCGAGCACGAATGGCTGCAAAAAAAGCCCGCGAGTTAACAAGAAGAAAAGGTGGGCTAGAACTTACTAATCAATGGGGAAAACTAACAGATTGCAGTACTAAAGATCCAACTCATGCTGAAATATTCATTGTTGAGGGTGATAGTGCGGCTGGTCCAGCTAAACAAGGAAGAAATTCAGAAAATCAAGCTGTTTTGCCAATCAGAGGAAAAATTATCAATGTTGAAAAAGCAAGACTTGATAAAGTTTTAGGCAATGAAGAAATAAGAAGCTTGATTACGGCTTTTGGTACAGGAATAGGCGATGAGTTTAATCTTGCAAAACTACGCTATAATAAAATAATCATTATGACAGATGCAGATGTTGATGGGGCTCATATTCGAACCTTACTATTAACGTTCTTTTATCGATATTTTAAACCTTTGGTTGAAGAAGGTCATATATATGCCGCTCAGCCTCCTTTGTTTTCTATAAAACACGGGAAGACAACTAAATATGTTTTAAATGAATTTGAACGCGATCAGTATTTGGCAACTTTACCACCAACTCCTCGTCCGGAAATTGGGCGATTGAAAGGTCTTGGTGAAATGGATGCCCATGAATTGCGTCAAACTACGATGCATATAGATTCAAGGCAGTTAGTTAAGATTAATTTGGAGGACTCGATGAAAGCAGATGAGACTTTTCAAATTTTAATGGGTGAAGATGTAGAACCGCGTCGAAAATTTATTGAAGATAACGCTTTAAACGTTAAAAATCTAGATGTATAGGGGATGAGAGTAATGGAAGAAAAAAAAGAAAACTTAGTAATACATAATATATCCGACGAAATGAAAGCTTCCTTCTTAGATTATTCTATGAGCGTAATTGTTTCGCGGGCAATACCTGACGTTAGAGATGGATTAAAGCCTGTTCACAGAAGAATTTTATACACAATGTATGAAGAAGGTATGGCACCAGATAAGAAGCACCAGAAGAGCGCAAATGCCGTTGGAGCGGTAATGGGACATTATCATCCTCATGGTGATTCGTCAATATATGAATCGATGGTTCGAATGGCTCAAGATTTTACTTACCGTCATACATTAGTTGATGGTCATGGTAACTTTGGTTCAATAGATGGCGATCCTGAAGCAGCCAGTCGTTATACCGAAGCAAGACTGTCGAAAATTTCGATGGAACTGTTAAAAGAAATTAATCGTAATACAGTAGATTTCACAGAAAATTATGATGGTCAAAGAAAAGAACCAACAGTTCTGCCAAGTCGTTTTCCAAACATTTTAGTAAATGGTAATATGGGAATTGCAGTTGGGATGGCAACAAATATTCCACCCCATAATTTAGGGGAAGTAATTGATGGATGTGTTGCTTATATAGACAATCCTGATATTTCTGTTCTAGAATTAATGAATTATATTAAAGGCCCAGATTTTCCAACAGCAGGAACGATTCTTGGTAATAGTGGAATAAAAAGGGCTTACGAAACAGGGCGAGGCTCAATTACTATTCGGGCAAAAGCAGATATTGAGGAGCATCACGGCAAAAATAGAATAATTATTACTGAAATACCTTACCAAGTTAAAAAATCAGCATTAATTACTAGAATTGCTGAATTAGTAAGAGATAAGGTAATTGAAGGCATCGCCAACCTAAATGACGAATCAGCTTTAGAAGGAATAAGAATCGTAATCGATTTGAAAAAAGAAGCTAATGCTAACGTATTATTAAATAATTTATATAAACATACGCAATTACAAATATCTTATGGTATAAATTTCTTAATGCTAGTTGATGGAAGGCCAATGACATTAGGACTTTCTGAAATTTTAAAATATTATGTTGATTTTCAAAAAGTAATTATAATTCGTCGGACTAAAGACGACTTAGAAAAGGCCGAAAACAGAGCGCATATTCTTGAAGGCTTAAAAATTGCTTTAGATAATATTGATGAGATCATCCGGATTATTAAAGCAGCTAACGGAGACAAGGAAGCTGCGACCAAGTTAGAACAAACGTTCGGTCTTGATGAAATTCAATCACAAGCTATACTAGAGATGAAGTTAAGAAGATTAACTGGTCTTGAAAGAGGAAAAATAGAAAATGAACTTGCTGAATTAATGAAACGAATCGAAGAGTTCAGATCAATCCTAGCAAGTGAAGAAAAAGTTCTAACAATCATAAAGACGGAAATGTTAGAAATAAAAAATAGATACGGTGATGATCGTAAAACAATCATCGATATGACTTCAATTGAGTACATTGAGGATGAGTCTTTAATCCCAATAGAGAATATTATTATTACTTTAACAAATAAGGGATATATAAAACGTGCAACAACTAATTCATATCGTTCTCAAAACAGAGGTGGTGTAGGCATTAAGGGAATGTCTACTAATGATGAAGATTTTGTTGAACACATGCTTAACTTATCAACCCACGATTATGTTCTATTCTTTACGACTAAAGGAAAAGTATATCGAATCAAAGGTTATGAGATTCCTGAATACGGAAGACAAGCCAAAGGATTACCAATCGTAAATTTATTACAAGTTGATAAGGATGAGTCAATTAACTCAATTATTAAAATTGGTGCTAATGACGAATATAAATATTTACTATTTGCTACGAAGAGCGGAATTATAAAGAAAACGCCACTTGAAGACTTTGATAGCATTAGAAGTAACGGGAAAATATGTATAACTTTAAGACCGGAGGACGAGCTTATTGCAGTTCGTAAAACAAAAGGTAATGACGTTGTTCTTCTCGGTTCAAGCGCTGGCAAAATGGTTAAATTTGATGAAACAGAAATTAGATCAATGGGCCGAACTGCTAGCGGCGTTAAAGGTATTAGTTTAACGGATGCTAAGTGTATTGGGGCTGAGATATGCACCGAGGAAGACATAGTATTAGTAGCAACAGAAAAAGGTTACGGTAAGCAAACTAAGGTTAGTGAATATCGAAAGACTAAGCGAGGCAGCAAGGGTGTTAAAGCTTTAAACGTAACCGATAAAAACGGCGCAATAGTTACTTTTAAAATAGTTAAAGAAAATCACGACGTCGTTATTATCACCGATTCTGGAATGATAATGCGAATGGCTCTTGACCAAATAAACGTTTTAAGTAGAGTAACGCAAGGGGTTAGACTCATAAACTTAAAAGAAAACCAAAAGTTATCAACAATAAGTATCGTTCTTAAAGAAGAAAAAGAAGAGAGCGAAGAATAGTTAGGAATGTTTCACGTGAAACATTCCTTTCTTATTTATATGTTCCACGTGAAACATTAAAACAAAAAACGCTATGTTCCACGTGAAACATTGTCTTAATATTTACTATGTTCCACGTGAAACATATAAAAGTTGCAACGTTAATTAAAAAATGGTAATATTTACGAGGTGCAACAAACATATTGGAACCTGGTCAGGATCGGAAGATAGCAGCCATAACAATCCCTGTTTGTGTGCGCCTTTTTAATAGAGGTAATGATGAAAAAATATTTAGATGAATTAATTGCACTTTCAAAAAAAGCGTATGAAAAGGAAGAAATTCCGGTTGGTTGTTTAATAGTTTGCCAAGGTAAAATAGTTGCGCGCGGGTATAAT
Organism: uncultured Muribaculaceae bacterium; assembly: GCA_964435635.1. Classification (GTDB taxonomy): domain Bacteria; phylum Bacillota_I; class Bacilli_A; order RF39; family UBA660; genus DAOOOU01. The sequence goes on along the minus strand of CAYSZU010000021.1, from coordinate 9,191 downwards.
CTGCGAGAAACAAATAAAGATGTCCTTGCTCATGCTGAAATAATAGCTATAAAACAAGCAAATAAAAAAATCGGTGATTGGCGTTTAAATAATTGTGAAATGTATGTAACGCTAGCTCCTTGTAAGATGTGCCGGGCAATTATTGAAGCTTCAAGAATAAAAAAAGTGTTTTATTTAATAGAAAATAGCAAAGAAGAAGCTTGTAATAACACGACGAATTTCGAAAAAATAGTAAACCGAGAATATGAACAAAAATATAAAAAAACATTTCAAAAATTATTCCAAAAAATACGCTAATAAACCTTTGATATGTTATAATTAAAGAGAAGGTGGACTTGCTATGGATTATAAAGTTTTATATCGAAAATATCGTCCTCTAAGCTTTGATGAGCTTGTTGGACAAGAATACTTAAAAAAGATACTGGTTAATTCGATTGTTAACGGGAGAATTTCGCATGCATATATTTTCGCTGGACCAAGAGGAACTGGTAAAACTAGTACAGCAAAGATATTTGCAAGAGCAATTAATTGCCTTAATTCTAAAAAGGGAAATCCATGTGGAAAGTGCCAAATGTGTTTATCTTTTGAGAATTCAGCGGATATAATCGAGATAGATGCCGCGTCTAATAACGGGGTTGAAGAAGTTAGGCAATTAATAGAAAATGTAAAAATTGCTAATACTGAGTTGAAATATAAAGTATATATTATTGATGAAGTGCATATGATGACCAATAACGCATTTAACGCCTTGCTCTTAACGCTGGAGGAGCCGCCGCCTAATGTTGTCTTTATTCTAGCAACAACTGATATCCAAAGCGTTCCGATTACGATTCTGTCGAGATGCCAAACTCTTAGTTTTAAACCAATTAGCGAAAAAGCAATTTCTGATCGACTTGAAGCAATATGTAAGAGCGAGAACATTGAAATAGAGCCGGAGGCAATTAGCGAGATTGCAATGTTATCAACAGGAGGACTAAGAGATGCGCTAGGCTACTTAGATCAACTATCGCTTCTTTCACAAAAGATTACAGCCTGCGATGTTGTTGAAAATTATGGCGGAGTTTCGGTTGAACAAGCCGGCGAATTAATAAATGCTTTAGAAAAAAATGATATTGAACAAATTATCGAAATTTTAGAAAAAATAAAAAGTGACGGTGCGGATTATAGTGTTTTAATTAAGAAATTGCTAGAAATACTAAAAGAAAGAGCAATAGCAGTAAAATATCGTCGCCTGATGCCAAAAGGTTTATCGTTTGATGATTATCTTAAATTATCTGCTGACTTAATTGATTGTTCTAATAAAAACTCTTTAAATACAGATATATTTTCTTTAATCGAGTTATGCTTTCTAACTTATTGTCATAATGGAAATGATGAACAGGTTATAGATGAGCAAAAACAAGAGATATTGGCGGAGCTCGAACCGGAACCAGAAGAAAAACCAAAGCCAAAAGTAGAAAAACTAGCAATTTTAAAGGAGAACAAAGACACCATAGATCCAAAAAAGGTTTATGAAGATGATTTTAATGCTAATAAGAAGATTCGAATTAATAATTGTTTTATGAAAGCGGCTAAAAATTATAAAAAGGAAGCCGTAAAGAATTGGGAAACGTTTATTGCGGCCTTAAAATCTAAAGACAAGAAGATGTACGGAATAATAGTAGATACGGAAGTTGTAGCGGCATCTGATTTATACTATATCGTCACTGGTAAAATCGAAAGTGCTGGCCGATTAGTAAATGGCAGCCTTAAAAAACTAGAACAAACGTTCTATAACGTTGTTAATTCTAAGGTTAAAATTATTGTCCTTACTCCTGATGAGTGGGAAGAGGCTAAGAACAACTATAAAGACAATCTAAAAAACAATATTAAGTATGAGTATATTGAGGAGCGAGAAGAGGATCTTACCCACAATGACGAAGAAGGAACAACGATTAATGATATATTTGATGTTTCTAAGGTAGAAATAATATAGAAAAGAGGAAAAACAATGAATATGCAAGCTTTAATGGCTCAAGCGCAAAAAATGCAGAAGGATATTACAGCAAAAAAAGCGGAAATTGATCAAAAATTATTTCCCGGGAAATCTGAATGGGTTGAAGTTGAGTTTAAAGGAAATAAGGAATTAGTATCAATTAAAATAAAAAAAGACCTAAAATTGGACAGTGATGATTATGAAACTTTGGAGGATATGATTGTAATTGCGATAAATGATTCGTTAACAAAGATTGATCGCGAATTAGAAAAACAACTTGGTTCTTATGGTAGCGGTCTATCGGGGTTAATTTAATGATCTATCCAAAGCCGCTAGAAGATTTAATAGAATCTTATAAGAAGTTGCCTGGAATAGGGGAAAAAAGCGCTGAAAGACTGGCTTTGGCAACTATAGCTTTGCCGCAAGAAAGTTTGGATAATTTTGCTGAGGGTCTAAAGAAAAGCAAAACTGAACTTATGAAGTGCTCTATTTGTGGACATTTATCAACGATGGATGTGTGTAGTATTTGTCAGGATGAATATCGAAATAAGTCATTAATCTGCGTGCTAGAAGATTTTAGAAATGTTTTCTCGTTTGAAAAAATAGGAAACTTTGATGGTGTTTACCATGTTTTGGGAGGACTGATTTCCCCGATTGATAATATTACCCCGGATGATATTAATATAAGATCGCTTGTTGAAAGAATCGGAAAAGCAGATAATGTCGAAATAATCCTTGCTTTAAAGCCTAGTATTGAAGGTGAAACAACTTCGTTGTATATTAAAAAGATATTAGAAAAAAGAAAAGTGAAGATATCACGACTATCTTATGGTATTCCAATGGGTGCTGATATAGATTATTTAGATGAAATTACATTAGATCGAGCCTTAAGTGATAGAAGAACAATTGATTAATAGTTTGGTGAGGTAACATGATTGAGTCAGAAAAAATAAAAAAAATATATGACAGTTTCTGTGCTAATAAATTAGCGCACGCTTTTTTAATTGAAACAAACGACGAAGAAAAGTGTGCCCAAGACGTAACGACTCTAATCAAAATGATAAATTGTCCCCAAGTTTATCAACCTAATTGTGATAAGTGCCCAAACTGTTTACAACTAGATAATAATAACTATCCTGAGCATATAGTCGTAAATTCGAATGGCCAGCCAATTAAAAAGGAGACAATCATTGAGTTAAGAAGAAGATTTTCTTTTAAGCCTATTTTCGGTAATTATGAGTCATATATTATTATGAGTTGTGACCGCTTAAACGCCCATTCTGCAAACGCGCTTTTAAAATTTCTTGAGGAGCCAGCAGATAAAATAGTAGGATTCTTAATTACGAAACAAAAAGAGATGGTAATCCCGACAATAAAAAGTAGATGTCAGGTCGTTAAAGCGGTTTATAAACCAAAGGAAAATTTAGAAGACGAAAAATTTAAAGAACTATTTGAAAATCATTTACAACTGATTACTACCGAGCAAATACTGTTTTACGGTGATTTATTAGAGGCAGGATTAAATAAAAGGGTTGAATTAGAGAGTTATTTTACTTACATCTTTAATCGTTTTGAGAATGATATTAAAAAAGATGATATGTTCGAATATAATCGAAAATTAATGTTAATTGCAAAAAAAAGTATAGAAATGGTAAAAAACAATGTTAATATAGAGATGTGTTTAGATTATTTTACAATAGAGATGAGGAAACTTAATGCATAAATTTTACGGAATAGCTTTTAAAAACGATGGCAAAGTTTATTATTTCAAAAGTGAAAATACTGAGATTGCAATTAATTCAAACGTGATTGTTGAGACTGAAAGAGGAATGCAATTTGGGAAAGTAAAGAGTGAAATCGCTGAGTCTAATTTAAAGATCAGTCCTAGTGAAATAAAAAGTATATTAAGGGAAGCAAATGAAGAAGATTACGAAGTTTATATGGAAAACCTTAAGGATGCTGAGGAGTCAGTTAAGAAAGCTAACCGACTAGCTGGAGAGTTAAATCTTAAAATGAAATTTATTGACGCGTTATTTGCCTTTGATAAGAGGCAATTGCTATTGAACTTTTTAGCCGAGGAGAGAATAGATTTTCGTGAGCTTGCTAAAAGACTGGCCAATGTATATAAGACTAGAATTGAGCTTAGGCAGATAGGTGCCAGAGATAAAGCAAAAGAAATTGGCGGAATTGGACCGTGTGGTCGTAAATTATGCTGTACTCAATTTCTTCATCGAATAGATTCAATTACAATGAATATGGCTAAAAACCAAAATTTGTCTTTAAACCCAGCTAAAATTAACGGTGCTTGTGGCCGCTTGTTGTGTTGTTTGTCTTACGAAGATGAAGAGTACACAAAATGTCAAAAAGGAATGCCTTATGTTGGTCAAACGATTACTTGTAAGTACGGTAAAGGGCGAGTAACTAATACTGATATATTAGCCAGGAAGTTTACGGTAAATATTAATGATGAGATAAAAGAAATAGAGTTAGACGCAAATGAAGAACGTCAGAAATGATTTGTTTGATTATGAGAACCTTGTAATCTATCAAAATCCGGAAAAGTTTAAGTTTTCAATAGACTCAATTCTATTGGCTGAATATGTAGAAATTAGAAATGACGGCCAAATCATTGTCGATTTTTGTACTGGTAACGCCCCAATTCCACTAATCCTCTCAACTAAAACAAAAAGCAAAATCTATGGAATAGAACTTCAAGATAGTATTTGTAATTTAGCAAACATGTCGGTAAGTGCTAACGGATTAAAAGATCAGATAACTATAATAAACGATAATTTGAAATCGGTTTTAGAGTATTTATTGCCAGAAAGCGCTGATATCGTTACATGTAATCCACCTTACTTTAAATACGAACCTAGTAGTAAGGTGAACGATGATTTTGAGAAGGCAATAGCGAGACATGAAATTGAAACTAATTTTGAGGAAATAGTTATTGCGGCGAATTATGTTTTAAAGAGTAAAGGTAGTTTTTATTGTATTCATCGTCCTGAAAGACTTGAAGAGCTAATTTGGTTGTTAAATAAATATAAGTTTAGAATAAAAAGTTTGTCACTAATATATAATGATTTTGAAAGGCAGGCTATTGCAGTTGTGTTTAAGGCAACAAAGAATGGACTAACCGGTTTAAAAGTTGGTAAACCAATTAATATTGCTAATCAGAAAACATATAAGAGGATTTTTGGGAGGTAAAAATGAAAGTAATTGTTGGGTTAGGAAATCCAGGAAAGAAATATCAAAAGACAAGACATAATATTGGGTTTATTATTTTGGAATCTTTTTGTGGAGAAGTTAAATGGCAAAAGAAGCATAAAGCACTGTTGTGGGAAACGATAATTGACGGGGAAAGAGTATTGTTTATAAAACCTCAAACATATATGAATACGTCAGGAGTTGCGGTTAAGAAAGCAATTAAGAATCTAAATATTGAGCCGACAGATATACTGATAATTCATGATGATCTTGATTTAGAATTCGGCCGTTATAAATTAAAAAAAGATAGTTCTTCAGGTGGTCATAACGGTATAAAATCTATTATTGAGCAACTCCAAAGCGATGCTTTTGCTCGTTTAAAAATTGGGATTTCTAATAATAAACTGCTTGCAACTAAGGATTATGTTTTAAGTACTTTTAGTTCTCAAGAAATAAAAGAAATCGAATTGCAAAAAAATATGTATAACGAGATTATAAAAAGTTTTATTCTTGAAGGGTTAGATATTGCGATGAATAAATATAATAAAAAATGAAAATCTTAGATAAATATTTAAATATTAATGAAAACGATAAGGTAGTAGGTCTAACAAAAGAGTTAAACGTTTTTTTAATGCTTAAATTATTATCTCAGGTGGAAAATATTATTGTTGTTACAAGTACTCTTTATGAAGCGAACCAGTATTATAATTCTTTAAGCCACTATTATAATGATGCTTATATATTTCCAATGGACGACTTTTTAACTTCGGTTTCAGTTGCCATATCTCCTGACTTAAGAGCAAAAAGAATAGAAACAATTAATTGTGTTACTGACAAAAGTAAAACTATAACAATTACTAATTTAACTGGTTATTTAAAGTATCTTCCTAGTTCAAAAACGAAGGCAATTCATCAAATTGATCTTGTTGTTGGCCATGAATATAAGCGACTAGAAATTATTAAAAAATTAGAAGAACTTGGTTATGAACGAGATGATGTAGTTACTGCAACAGGAGAATATGCCGTAAGAGGAAATATTATCGATATATTTCTAATAAGCGAAAACCATCCTCTTCGAATCGAACTTGACGGCAATATTATTGAGTCAATTCGTTTTTTTGATGAAAATACCCAGTTATCTATTTCAAATATTACTAAAATTAAAGGAACGGCTTTTAAGGAAATAGCAGATGAAGAAAAAAGCTCGTTGTTGGATTATATAGCTAAACCTTTAGTAGTATTTATTAATAGCGAGCAAATAGAAGCGAGTTACGAAAAACTCCAAAACGATATCTTAGCGTATAATTTAAGTATTTCATCTCAAGCAAAGCATATGTATTTGATTGAAGAAATTAAACCCCATAAATTAATTAAGCTAAATTCATTTGATAGCCCGGGGGCAGTTCGAATAGAGGCTAAAACAATTACTAATTTCAATTCTAATTATGAGTTGCTCAATAATTATATTAGCCAAAAAACAAAAGAAAAGAAAATAGTTTTAATTTGTTCAGCTAATCAAAAGTATCTTGATAATATTAATGACAAAATTAGTAACAGTGTTCTAACAAACATAGATGATCTAAAACCCGAGAAAACAAACCTTGTTGTTTATGATCTTCTTGAGGGGTTTGAACTTGGCCCATATGTTATAATCGCCCAAAACGATATTGAGAAAAATAATTCACCGCAGATTAAGTATAGTAATCCTTTGAAAACAGGCAAAAGAGTGAAGGATATTGCTGACTTAAATAAAGGCGATTATGTTGTTCACATTAATCATGGAATAGGAATATATAGCGGGGTTGTAACAATCTCAAAAAACGGTTTAAAAAAAGATTATATTTTGATAAACTACAAAGGAAACGATAAAATCTATATTCCAGTTGAGAAAATATCTAATATTTATAAATATCTTAGTAAGGATGGTTTAAGACCGAGGATAGATAGTCTTAGTTCTTTAAATTGGGCGAAGACAAAAAGTAATCTTAAAAAGAGAATTAAAGACATTTCAGATGAATTAATTAAATTATATGCCATCCGAAAAAGTGTTAAAGGAGAAGCCTTTAGGGAGTATGAAGAGGAGCTTATTTTTGCCAATGAATTTAAATATTTAGCTACTAACGACCAGCTGAGGGCGATTGCTGATATTGACTGTGATTTAAAAGAGCCAATGCCAATGGATCGGCTTTTATGTGGTGACGTTGGTTTTGGTAAGACCGAAGTTGCTTTCAGAGCAATTTTTAAGGCGATTTTAAATAATAAACAAGTTTCTTATTTATGTCCAACAACTATTTTATCGAAGCAACAATATTTAAGTGCCCTTGATCGTTTTAAAAGTTTCCCAATTGAAATAGCTTTATTAAACCGGTTTGCTACAGCAAATGAAGCAAAAAAAATAGTTGATGGTTTAGCTGCTGGAAAAATAGATTTAGTCTTTGGTACCCATCGCTTGCTTAGTGAAGATATTAGCTTCCAAAGATTAGGATTGCTAGTAATTGATGAGGAACAAAGATTTGGCGTTGGGCATAAAGAAAAGATTAAAAGACTTAGAAATGATGTTAATGTCCTTACGCTTTCGGCAACGCCAATCCCTAGAACACTAAAGATGGCCCTTTCAGGACTTCGGGATTTATCTTTGATTGATACTCCTCCAGTTAACCGCTTTCCAGTCCAAACCTACGTTTTGGAAGAAAATGATTTATTAATAAAGGATGCTATCTATAAAGAGTTATCCCGTTCTGGCCAAACATTTATTTTATATAATAAAACTGAAACAATTATTGAACAAGTAGAAAGAATAAAAAAACTTGTTCCGGAGGCGCGAGTTGCTTTTGCCCATGGGAAAATGGCGAAAAATGATTTAGAGGAAATAATGGAAGCGTTTATCGATTATCGTTATGATGTTTTAGTATGTACAACAATTATCGAAACAGGGATTGATATTCCAAACGTTAATACCTTAATCGTTCTTAATGCCGATAATTTTGGTTTGAGCCAATTATATCAGCTTCGGGGCCGAGTAGGCCGAAGTGATAAAATCGCTTATGCTTATCTATTCTTTAGAAAAAACAAATTAGTTTCAGAAATAGCAATTAAAAGACTTGAAGCTATTAAGGAATTTACTGAACTAGGGAGTGGTTACAAGATTGCAATGCGGGACTTATCTTTACGCGGTGCGGGTGACATATTAGGCAGCGAACAGGCGGGCTTTGTTGATGCAGTAGGGTTGGAACTATATCTAAAAATGATTGAAGAAGAAATAAACATTAGTAAAGGTATTATTAATAATGATGAAGAAGGCGAAGAAAAATCATTAATCGATGTTGAAACTCATATATCGGATGATTATGTAACCGAAGAGTCTCTAAAAATTGAAATTCACAAAATGATTAATGAAATATATGATTACCAAAGTTTAGTAAATATAAAGCGCGAAATTGAAGATCGCTTTGGTAAGGTAAACCAAAATATTCTTATATACATGTATGAGGAATGGTTTGAAAAACTGGCTAAAGGACTAGGAATAGATAAAGTAACACAAGAAAGAAATAGCATTCAATTTAGTTTACCAGTTGCTATCTCTAATAAGGTTAATGGTGAGAAGTTATTCTTAAAAGCCTATAACTTATGTCCGAAGTTCCAATTGAAGTATGCTAGTAAAAGAATTTCTATCACTCTGCCAACAAATAAATTAGAGAAGCATTTTCTGATATATTTAATTCCGTTATTAGAAGAGATTAAAGAAGAAACAAAAGAAAGTTGATAATCAGGATAAATTATGTTATTATCAATTTAGTTTAATATTGATGGAAAAAGAGTCAAAAGAATTAGTGTTTAGAGAGCTTTCGGTTGGTGAAAGGGAGCAACTAATATTTTGGTAAATGGTTTTCTGGAGTTAAGCCGTCTAATTCGCGTTAAGAATAGAGTGCATGAATATCATGAATTAAGGTGGTACCGCGGAATTATTCGTCCTTAATTGATGATTTTTTTTATTAATTAAGAAGATTTG
>CAYSZU010000020.1:0-16344 GCA_964435635.1 uncultured Muribaculaceae bacterium | reverse complement strand
AACTTGATTCAGCAGTAGCTGGTGATAATGCGGGAGCATTACTACGTGGGATTGATCGTGCTTCTGTTGAACGTGGTCAAGTACTTGCTAAGCCAGGCAGCGTTACTCCTCATCATAAATTTAAAGCTGGAGTATATGTTTTAAGTAAAGAAGAAGGCGGACGTCATACTCCATTCTTCTCAAACTATCGTCCTCAGTTCTACTTCAGAACAACTGATGTTACTGGTGTTATTACTCTTCCAGAAGGAACTGAAATGGTAATGCCTGGTGATAATGTTGACATGACTGTTGAACTTATTGCTCCAGTTGCTCTTGAAAATGGTACTAAGTTCTCTATCCGTGAAGGTGGACGTACTGTTGGTGCCGGAGTTATTTCAGAAATAATTGAATAACAAATAATTTAAAAGCGAATAATTATATTCGCTTTTTTTGTTTTTATTGATATAATTTATTAAGGTGATAATATGGTCAAGAACGATAATAAAAGGATGATGACAAGGGCAAAACGCTATAAGAACGTTAATAAGTCCGTTGTTAAAAAGAAAAAGATCAAAAAACCAATTAAAAGAAATGTTAATTATCGCCAAGTTACAAAAAAAAGACCGGTAAAAAGAATTGTTAATTCTAAAGCTAGAATTATAAGAAGAAAAAGGAAAGTAGCCAAGATAAAAAGAATTATATTTATCCTTCTGGTGATTGCCTTCCTAGTAGGAGTAATAAGTTATTTCATTAAAGATGATCACCAAAATGATCAAGTGGATAAGAAAAATTCAACCAGCGATAAAGCAGAATTATTAATAAAATATGATGATTGTTTGGCAAGAAGTTATGATATAACGGCTGAATCAGAAGAAATTAAGAAATATAAAACATCATTAGATAGTTATTTTAAAGCTAACTATGTAGCTAGCATTTACTATGAAGAAGAAGCAAGAGGATTTAGTTACCATTATAATCAAGATGCTATCTACTATGCGGCTAGTACCATAAAAATGCTTGTTGCTATCTATATATATGATCAGGTTATTAATGATAAACTAGATTTGAATAAAACGATAACTTATCAATCAAAATATGTGTTAAACGATAGTAGAAAAACTAAAGAACATCGAATTGGGGCGAAAATAAGTTTAAAGGAACTAGTAAATTACGCGATTACAGTTAGTGATAATTCGGCTCATGCCATGTTAGTTGATTACATTGGCTTCCAAAAATTAAAAGCTTATGGTCAAAGTTTAGGGGCAAAATATACCCTAACCGGAGGAGATAAGTATGGTCAAATAACGGTTGGCGATGCTGAAGTTTATCTTAAAAAATTAAACGAATTATTTGCTAATCCAACTTATGGTGAAGAATTAAAAGAAATATTTATATTGGCAGATCAAAACTACTTATCAATTGCTGATAAAGAGATTGTATCAGCCCATAAGTATGGGGAATATTATGCAGTATATCATGATATTGGCATCGTTTATGATCAATACCCTTACTATATTGCAATTCTAACTAATAGCGGTATCGTTAATAACGAGGACCTAATTACTAATATTAATGCCAAAGTTTATGACTTACATGAGTTATATATTGCAAACCAGCAAACAAAGTGCCAGCAAGAAGTTTATGGCCAAAAATAAAACCTGTTAATTAACAGGTTTTTTTTCTTTTGAGAATTCTCTAGCAAGGATTCCTGAGCTTTCAAGACCACGGTAAATTCCTTCGTTTATAATTAAGTCGAATTCACCAATATATTCAAAAGCTTTTGGTTTAAAACAAAATTTAAATTCATTTAATCCTTTGTAAGGACTAGTATCATCAAACTCACCAGTAATACCATTTAAGTCTAGGTAATCAAAGGTCTTTTGATAATACTCAATTAATTTATAATGCATAAAGTAATTAGGGTTAAAACGTTTAAAATTATGATCAAAACCACTTATTACAATTGAAACTCGATTCTGGTACTTAATAATAATACAACCAGCAATATATTTATAACGATTAATGGATAGCCCTTTTGTTGCTTCTAAGATATCGTTTTTATAATTTAGAACAAGGCGATCAGATTGCATCTTGAAATTAAGATTTTCTTCGCTAGCATTTTTCATTACTTTTTGAACTAGTAAAGCATTCTCTTCCATCGCCTTCTCATAAAGATCACGAGCATTAATTAAACATTCTTCAAAATCTACTTTAATTAAGAACACATCAATACTTTCGTTTTTTTCAAAAACGTTATAATAACTTTTATAGAAATTAGCATTCCGTCCTTTTTTACTCTTAATAAATTCATATAAAATATCGATATCATCACGGGTTCCTTTTTCAATATATAAACCTTTTCTGATTCCCTTGCGAACTTTATTTCTAGCTTGTTTTGCTAGTTGGGCAAACGAAACTTCTTTTAAGGGAATAATCGCGTTGAACTTTGGTAATACAGCTTCAAAACGTTTATTATCAATTAATTTTCGAAAGCCACAACGTTTTAAAACTTCGATTAAAGCTTTATTCTCATTATAGTTAATCTGCTTTTTTTCAATATCTAAATCGCCAATGGCAATCTCAGGGTTAATTTTAATAAAAGCAAAGTTTTGGCGATAATAATACTTTTTTAAAGCTCCAGTAAAACTATTTAAAAGCTCTTCATTATGATAATCAATTAAAAAGCCTTTGGGGGCATACCCATATTTATTAAATAGATCAATTTTTTTATAAATGATTAGAGTTGCCGCTAAGATTTCATCTTGATCATTAACGTAGCCGATGAAATCATAATCAAAACCATGTTCAGCCATAAAAATAGCATAATTAGAACTTTGGTGATAACTTCTAAGGGGATGATTAGTTGCATATTCATCAAATTTAAATAGTGATAATAGTTTTATTTTCATGCTTTGTGCTCCTTTATAAAAATTAAATTATTATACCACACCCAGAAATAAATGCAATACAATTGACATCTATCAGGAGATAGTTTAAAATGAATAATAGGTGATAATATGAAAAAACCTTTTAATTTAGTTATGTTTGGTGCCCTTTTTGTTAATTTGGTTTATATCATATTTGGTATTACACTTTTTCAATATCCAACTATATCAACAACGGTTATTAGAGTTTCGTTTGCCTTATTAATAATTATTACTAGCGGGTACGCTTTTGTTAAGTATTTAGCTAATAATAGTAAAAAAAGTATATATTTAGTTGAGTTAATTTACGGGGTAGTTGGCATACTAATTAGTTTAGGATTAATTTTCCAACCAGTAATGATAAGTAACGTGGTTGTTTTATCGCTTGGTGGATGGTTAATCTTAAGTGGTTTAGTAAAAGCTTTTTATGCTTATAAACTGATTAATAAAAAAGAAGAGATTGCTTCATTGATTGCAGCGATTGCAATTCTACCACTGATTGGTGGGGCGGCAATTATTTTTTATCCCCAAATAATTTTAGTAAACTTGTCAAGGGGAGTTGCTTTATTTCTTGTAATGTATGCGCTAGTTGATGCCCTTCAATGTCTCTTGTTTATCAAAAGGTCTAAGGAACTGACTAAGATATTCAAATAATAAGAGACAGAAGTCTCTTTTTAATTTAAATGGCAAATGATGCTAAATTCAAGGAGGACAAAATGGTTATAAAAGAATTAAGGGGTCGTGAAATTTTAGATTCAAGGGGAAATCCAACGGTTGAGGCCGAGGTTATTCTTACTGATGGGACAAAAGTTGTTGCTTCCGTACCAAGTGGTGCCTCAACTGGCAAACGCGAAGCAGTTGAATTACGAGATAATGATAGCCAGCGTTATTTTGGTCAAGGAGTCCTAAAGGCAGTAGCCAATATTAATAATATAATTAGGGACCAGATTGTTGGCCAGGAACTTAATCAAAAAAATATTGATAACATTTTAATTGCTTTAGATGGGACCGAGAATAAAAGTAAATTAGGTGCAAACGCTTGTTTAGCAGTTTCATTAGCTTGTTTAAAAGCAGGGGCAGCAGCTAACAAACAAGAATTATATGAATATATTTCCGCGGGAGCGGTTAGTTTACCAATCCCAATGATGAACGTAATTAATGGTGGTAAGCATGCTGACAATCATTTAGAGATTCAGGAATTTATGATTGTTCCAGTAGTTAAAAGTTTTAAAGAGCGGTTAAGAGCTGGAGCAGAAATATTTCATGCTTTAAAGCAAATCCTAAAAGAAAAAGGTTTTTCAACTAATGTTGGTGATGAAGGTGGTTTCGCTCCTAATCTAGAATCTAATGAAGAAGCCTTGGTGTTAATTGAACAGGCGATAGTAAAAGCAGGATACTTACCAGGAAAAAATGTTTTTATTGCTCTTGATGTAGCGGCCTCTGAGTTTTATGATTCACAAACCGAAAAATATCAAATTGATGGGCAAGCCGTTATCGCAAATGAATTAATAAGATATTATGCGAAATTAATTCAGAAATACCCAATCATTTCAATTGAAGATCCATTTTATGAAGATGACTTTGAAAGTCTAGCTGTCTTAACAACTATTTTTAAAAACAAAATACTTTTAATTGGTGATGATTTTTTCGTTACTAATGTAAAATATTTGCGTCAGGCAGTTGCGACGATGGCTGGTAATGCTATTTTGCTTAAGGCTAATCAGATAGGAACTATTAGTGAAATGGTTGAAACAATTAAATTAGCTAAGAATAGTGGCTATAAAACAGTTATTTCTCATCGCAGTGGTGAAACAGAAGATACTTTTATTGCTGATTTAGCAGTAGGATTAAATATTCCTTATATTAAGACTGGTTCTTTATCAAGAGGAGAGCGGATTTGTAAATATAATCGTTTACTTCGAATCGAGGAAGAATTAACAAAATAAAATCTTGCAATTAGTTGGTGATTATGTTAAATTATGAAAGAAAAGGAAGTGGCGTAATGTTAGAAACAATCTTATTAATTGTCTCTGTATTATTAATTACGATTGTTTTATTACAAAGTAATAAAGCAAGTGATGCAGGTCAAATTATTACTGGTGGTAATGAAGCTTTATTCCAAAACCAAAAAGAAAGAGGCGTTGAACTCTTGATTAGTCGCGTAACTCTGTCTTTAGGAGTCCTATTCTTTGTAATATCATTCATATTATTTTTAAAATAGACCTTCGGTCTTTTTTTTATTATAAAAAAGTTATATAATAGAAATGGTGATAGTATGATAAAAAAAGGTTTTACACTTATTGAGATAATTGCGGTCTTAGCTATTTTAGCTTTGGCAGCAATTGTAATTGCTAATAGTTTATCATCATCTTTAGCTGGCCGGAAAGTAAAAAACTTTGAGGCTTATATTGAAAAAATAGAATCATCAGCTTGTGCTTTTATTGAATTAAGCGAGGCTCGTCGCCAAGGTGTTTTCGGCTCAATAGGAACTTTAGATAATATTACTAGTAAAAGCACATGTATTGAAAACGGTGCGGCTGGGTGTACTATTCGGATCAAAGATATAATAGAAATAGGTTTAATTGATTATGATTTAGTAAATCCGATGGCTGAACCGAATAATGAATTGAATGATTATGCCAACGAACGAATAAAAATTACTTGGAATGATTCAGGGGAGAAGAACTGCCGGGTTGTTGATGAGGAAAAATTTAAAACAGAATGAGAATAGAAATAGGTGGAATGATGAAAGAAACAATTTTAAAAGTCTTAACAAATATTCACGAAGCAAAAGAAGCAATTGAGATTAACGACATAATGGGTTTAAAGACTCCAGAAGAATACCGCGAATTAGTTGTTGCTTTGGACGAATTAGTAAATGAGTATAAGGTTTTTTATACAAAAAAAGGGAAATATATTTTATTGAATAATTGTCCAAACTTAAAAATAGGAAAACTTGCGGTCAATAAAAAAGGCTTTGGGTTTGTCCTGCTTGAAAAAGAAGAGGATATATATATTGATAGTAGTAATCTAGGTGGAGCAATTGATGAAGATATTGTTATGTGTGAAGTTGTTCCCGGAAAAGTTAAACGCGAAGGAAAAGTAATTAAAATTGTTAAAAGAGATTTAAAGAAGTTAGTCGGCGAAATAATTTTTGATAACGAGCATATTTTCTTAAAATTAGATGACGCGGCAAAAGATTTAATTATTGAAATAGAAAAAGAAGGCGCTGAAGATTGTGTCGAAGGTCATAAAGTATTAGTAAGGGTTACTAAAAAAGTAACTAATAAAAAGTATTTTGCGGTAATTGATAAAATTCTTGGCCATAAGAATGATCCAAAAGTAGATATTCTAAGTATTGCTTATAAATATGGGATTTATGATCAATTTGATCCGAAGGTGGAAGCGGAATTAGAAACGATTGCCTCTGAGGTTCAAGAAAAGGATTTAGTTAATCGTCGTGATTTAACTAACGAAGTAATATATACAATAGATGGCGATGATACTAAGGATATTGATGATGCTATTAGTATTGAAGAACTTGAAAACGGCTATCGCCTAGGGGTTCATATTGCTGATGTTAGTTACTATGTTAAAGAAAATACCGCTTTAGGAAATGACGCTTACCAAAGAGGAACTAGTTCATATTTAGCCGATACAGTTATTCCGATGCTCCCTCATAAGTTATCAAATGGTATTTGTTCGTTAAATGAGGATGTAATCAGATTAACTTTATCATGTGTTATGGACTTTGATTTAAATGCGCGGGTAACTAATTATGAGATATTTCCTAGTTATATAAAATCAATGAAAAAAATGACTTATAAAAACGTTAATGAAATACTAACAAAAGGTAATGTTCCGGAAGGATATGAATCATTTGTTGAATCCCTAAAAAAGATGAGTGAATTAGCTAAGATCTTACGAAAAGATAAAATAAGAAGGGGCTATATTGATTTTGATTTAGACGAAGCAAAAATCGTTCAAGATGCTAACGGTAAAGCAATTGACGTTATTAAAAGAGAGCGTTCTCTGGGGGAAATGCTAATAGAAGATTTTATGATCGCCGCAAACGAAACTGTAGCGATGCATATTTTTAATATGGGTTTACCATTTATTTATCGAATTCATGAAGATCCCCGTCCGGAAAAAATTGAAGAATTTCTAAACTTAGTTAAGTTACTTGGTTATAAGGTTGAAAGAACTAAAAATACAACTCCTAAAGGGATGCAAGATATTCTTGGGCAACTAGAAGAAAAACCGGAGTTTTCAATTCTCTCTAGTCTTTTACTAAGAAGTATGCGCAAGGCTGAATATAGTAAAGAAAACCGTGGCCACTTTGGTTTAGCTAGTAAAACATATACCCATTTTACGAGCCCGATAAGAAGATTTCCTGATTTAACAGTGCACCGCTTATTAAGAACTTATTTATTTGAAAATGATATGTCAATGGCAACAATTAACATGTTGGATAAATCATTAATCGAAGTAGCGGAACACTCTAGTGAAAGAGAAGTAGCGGCAGTTACAGCGGAAAGAGATGTTTTGGACATGAAGAGTGCCGAATATATGGAAGGTCATATTGGCGAGGAATTTCCAGGAATGATTGTTGGGGTAATTGGTTTTGGGTTCTTTGTTGAACTAGAAAATTTAATTGAAGGATTAGTTCATGTTAATTCTTTGAAAGGAGATTACTATACTTATTTGCCGGAAAGTATGGCTTTAATTGGTAAAGCTTCTAAGAAGAAATATACCTTAGGAGATAAATTAATTGTTAAAGTTGTTGGGGCTAGTAAAGCCGCTGGAACAATTGATTTTGAGGTAGTAACGAGGTCAGAAGATGGAAATAAAGAATAGAAAAGCCTACTATGATTATTCGTTTGAAGAAGAGCTTGAAGTAGGAATAGAGTTAAAAGGAACAGAAATAAAATCATTACGGAATGGTTCGGGTGATTTAAAAGATAGTTTTGCTGTTGTTAAAAACGGCGAAGTTTTCTTATTAAATATGTATATTGCAAAATATGAAGAAGGTAATCAATTTAATCATGATGAAAGAAGAACAAAAAAATTACTACTTCATAAAAAAGAAATTAAAAACTTAGCTGAACTCATTGGTCGTGATGGCTATACTTTAGTACCACTTAAGTTATATTTTAAAAGAAATAAAGCTAAAATCTTATTAGGGGTTGGTCGTGGTAAGAAGACTTATGATAAAAGAGAAGTAATTAAAGCGCGTGATTTAGAACGCGAAGCACGTCGTAGCGAATGAAAAAAATAGTTATTTTAATAGTCCTTTAATGTTTTTGCTTTAAAAGCCCCAGTTGATATAACAAAAATGACAATTGATGATTTTCAACACGCTTTTGATCAAGGCTATTTAACTAGCGAATTACTAGTTAAATTATACTTGGAAAGAATTAAGGCATATGATCAAGATTTTAATGCGATTAATCAAATTAATGAGGAGGCAATTAACCAAGCGATTAAACTTGATAAAGAAAGATCAGCTGGTCAAATAAGGGGTCCTTTACATGGAATACCTCTTTTAATTAAAACAAATATTAATTATACCCAATTAGCAACAACTGCCGGGGCCAAGGCTTTATTAGATAATTATCCAATAAGCAATGCAACTGTAGTGCAAAGTTTAATTGATTCAGGAGCGATTATTTTAGCTTCGACAAACATGAGTGAGTTTGCGTTTTCAGCTTATAATTCAACTAGTTCTTTTGGAACGGTAAAAAACGCCTTTAATTTAGCTTATTCGCCCTACGGATCAAGTGGGGGAAGTGCCGTCGCTGTTGCCTTAAGTTTTGGGGTAGCAGCTTTAGGAACTGATACTAATTCATCGATTAGAATACCGGCTTCAGCGGCAAGCCTAGTTGGTCTTCGTTCAACAATTGGGTTAGTAAGTCGCCACGGAGTAATTCCGTATGATATTGAAAGGGATACCGTGGGCCCGCTAACAAAAACAGTGACAGATAATGCAATTATCATGAATATTATTGCTGGGGTAGATGCAAATGATCAAGCAACAAGCGATAAGAAAAAAGCAGATTATGTTATGGCAGCAAAAAAAACTTCGTTAAAGGAAAAAACAATTGGGGTAATAGATAATTACTATCTTGGTAAATCAGGGGCCGCATTACCAGTTAATGCGACTACAAATAAGGAAATTATTACAATGATGAAACAAAGTATTGAAGATTTAAGTTCGACTGGAGCTAAGATAGTATACCTAGATAATTTAGCTACTTCTTATTATCAAGATATTGCTAATAAAACAACCGCCGGGATTACTTTTTGTGATAATTTTAATAATTATTTAATAACAACAAAAGGTCCAATAAGAAGCTTTAATCAATTGGCTAGTTCAATGGGGCGAATATATGATTTAAGTGGATATGCGGCTGGTTGTAATTATTATTACGCTCCGGCAAAAACGCGTGATGAACAAAAAGCAATATATCAAAATTATGTTGCTAAACTAATGAAGGATAATAATTTAGATGTAATTATTTATCCGACAACTAAGAATAAAAATTTAAAAATTAATGTCACCAGCGGATTATTAAGCCCTGGTAGTTCATTAGGCAGCGTCATTAACTATCCTTCAATTACTGTTCCAATGGGCTTTGATCAAGACGGACTAGCTTATGGTTTAGAGTTTTTAGCTGGATATAATAACGAAAAAGAATTATTTGAAATAGCAGGAGCCTTTGAAAAAGCTCATCAGCAAGAACTAGCTAGTAGTCCACTTACTCCTTGCTTATATCAGATTCCGGCGGTTGTTGATGAATTAATAGATTTGGCCGAGGCCCCAAGTAATAGTGATTATAGCAAGATGACGGCAACGTTAAAAAAAACGATGATTGATTTAAAAAAGGATACGCGTAGTTATTTTATTAATTATAATCAAAATGAGAATAACGAAAAATTAGCGCAAGAGTTAGTTAATCGTTATCAAGATTTTGCTATCAAAAGAAAGGGAATCGTTAACAAAATTAGTACAAGCTTATATTTAAACTCATTAAGAGAATGGCTTGGTAGTAACTGGTTAATAATTGGAATTATAATAATTGGGCTATGGTTTTTAAAAAAGATTAATCATCATAAAAAGCATAAGAAAAGATTTAAAAAGCGAAAATAATATGCTATATTAGATTAGAAGGTGTGACGATATGAAAAGAAAAATAATTATCCTAGTAACAATTTTTGTTCTCTTAACAGGTGGAGTAGTGGGATACTTCCTAATTAATAATAAAGATAAAGAAGCTAATAATAAGGCTAAGCTAGATGATAAACCGGTAGTTGTAGACTCAAAGTTAAAAATAGTTGATCCTAATTCAAAGAGTCGACCATATGCGGTAATGATAAATAATTTGGGTGTGGCAAGACCTTATCATTCAGGGCTACAAGATGCCTATATTATTTATGAAATGATTGTTGAAGGTGGTATCACCAGACTAATGGCCGTGTTTAAAGATACTGATACTGGAGCAATTGGCTCAGTTAGAAGCGCTCGTCATTATTATTTAGATTATGCCATGGAAAATGATGCTTATTATACGCACTGGGGTTGGAGTACTCTTGCTGAAAGTGATATTTCTTCATTAAGAATAAATAACATTAATGGCTTAGCATACGAAGGAATATACTTTTATCGCAATAAAGATATCAATGTTGATCGTGAGCATACCGGTTTTACTAATATGGAGTTGTTAAAAAAAGCGACAGCAAAATTAAAGTATCGTACTGAGACTAATAAAGATTTATTATTAAACTATACAACTGATAAAGTAGATTTAAGTTTAATTGCTGAATCAAAAATTGCAAATAACATAACTATTGAATATTCAAAATCTTTGACTAATAAATATGTTTATGATTCAGCAAATGAAAATTATCAAAGATTCGTTAATGGTAAAGCGCATATTGATTATGTAACTAAGAAACAATATACATTTAAAAATATTATTACATATCAAATAGCTAATTCAAGTTATAACGGAACAGTTCTTCAAGTATTAGATAATATTGGTAGTGGAACTGGTTATTATTTTACTAACGGTTATGCTGCCCCAATTAAATGGTCAAAAGCAAGCAGAAGTGAGCAGACAATTTATACTTATATGGATGGAACAAAAATTGATGTTAGTGATGGTAATACTTTTATCCAGATTCAACCGAAAAATAAGTTATTAACTATCACAGAATAATATATGAGGTGGTTTTATGGATATAATTAATAATATTTTTGCAAACTATAGTATTTTAATAATCATTATAGTTGGCCTAATAGTTTTAGCGTTAATTGGTTATTTATCTGATAAGAAGAAAAGAATTGCTAGAGCAAGTTTAGGAATGCCACAAGATGAACAGCAAATCGAAAATATTAAAAAGTCATTAGAATCAGCTGGAAGTGTTTCTCTTACCCAGGTTATTAATAAAAGTGGTAATCTAAATAATGATGAGAAACTTGAAAAACCAGGAACTAAAACAGAAATTAACAATTCAGAAGTCTTATAAACCGGGTTTAATAATTTAGTTAAAAAAAGCTATTATTCTAGAAAAAGAAATAGATATTTGTTATAATTAATAACGATACAGAAGGAAGGTGTCATATGACTTTATCAAGTGTATGGTCATTGATTACAAAGATTATTGATATATCAATAGTATGGTTTATGCTTTACTATTTATTAAAAAACATTAAAAATAATGTGAAGTTAGTTCTGATTATAAAAGGAGTTGTTTCGATTTTAGTTATTAAAGTCGTTAGTGATTTATTAAATTTATATACAATTGGTCTATTACTAGAATATGTTATTGAGTGGGGTCCATTGGCATTAATCGTTTTATTTCAACCAGAGATTAGAAATGTTTTGGAATCTATTGGTCGAAGTCAATTGCTAGGGCGCCATAAAGTATTGTCAATTGATGAACGAGAAAAAGTAGTTTTCGAGATCATGGATGCGGTAGAATACCTAAGAAAAAACCGAATTGGCGCTTTAATTGTTATTGAACGTGATATGTCGCTGCAGGAATATATTGCCCCAGCGACTAAAATTTATGCTGATTTAACTTCCCCTTTATTAGGAACGATTTTCTTTACTAATAGCCCACTTCATGATGGTGGGGTTATTATCCAAGGTAATCGAGTTACTTGTGCTGGAGCAGTATTTAAAACAAGCATGAATCCATCATTAGGTAAAAAGCTAGGGACTAGACACCGTGCTGCTTTAGGGATTGCTGAAGAAAGTGATGCTTTAGCTTTAGTTGTATCGGAAGAAACCGGTCGAATTAGTATTGCTAATGATAATAAATTATTTTACAATTTATCATTAGATGAATTTAGAAAAATGTTAGTTGAAGAATTAAAACCGAAATCAGAACTCTTCTATAATGCCGATGAAGAAGCCAAAGAGGGTGAAGAAGATGAATAAAATGTTGGAGATTCTAAAAATAATTAGTTTAAAACTATATAACGTAATTGATAAAGTAATTGTTATTCCAATAAGTAAATTAATTTATCAAATAGTTGTTAAAACAAAGAATTTTAATAAGCTAGAAAAGGTCTTAAATCGGCAAGGAGTATTATTATATATTGCCTTAGCTTTAGCAGTCTTACTATTCTTTCTAGTTGATTCAAAAGTTATTACTTTAACAAATACAGCGGAGATCATCAGTGGGCAACCAATTAATGTTAAATATAATTCGGATGCATATGTTATTGAAGGATTACCAGATAGTGTTGATATTACTTTAATGGGTCGTAAAAGTGATTTGTATTTGGCTAAACAATTAGGAAATCATGAAGTAATTTTAGATTTAACTGATTATGAACCAAGTGATGAACCACAAAAGGTTAAATTAACATATAATCAAACAATTGATTCTTTAACTTATAAACTAGATCCATCATATGTTTCAATAAAAATTAAAAAGAAAGTAAGTACTTTAAAGAGTATTACTTATGATTTAATGAATTCAGAGAAAATGGATGCTAAACTAAGTGTTAAGTCAGTCGAATTATCAAAAACAGAGGTTGTTGTGAAAGGTTCACAAGAGTCAATTGATAAGATATCTTCAGTTAAGGCTTTAATTGACTTAGCAGACGTTCAGTTCAAGGAAAAAGGGACATATAATGTTGAAGCTGTTTCGCTTGTTGCTTATGATAATAACGGTATAAAAATTGCTAATATTGAAATAGTGGCAGCCAACGTAACGGCAAAAGTAGTCCTTGATTCTTATTCAGTAATCGTACCAATAAAAGTTATTACAACTGGAAATCTAGTGACGGGAAAAGCAATTTCAGCAATTACTATTAATGGTAAAGATACATATAGTGTTACTATCTATGGGGAACAATCAATTATTGATAGTATTACGAGTGTACCAGTTACGGTAGATATTAATGAGCAAGGTAATAACGGTTCAAAAAGTTATAACGTAACAATGTCCAAACCTTCTGGGGTAAGGTTTATTAGCGAAACAAACGCAACTATTATTTTAAACTTTGGCGAAGCTAAACAAAAGACGATAGAAAACGTTGGAATTGAGCAGAAAAACATTCCCGCTGGTTTAACGGCAACAGCAAAAACAACTGAGGATTCAAGTGTTAGTGTTCAAATCATCGGTGTTCAATCAGTAATCGATTCTATTCTGGCTGAAAATATTAGCGCCTATATTGATTTAACCGGTTATACCGTTGGTGATCACACAATTGATGTTCAGGTTGACGGTGAAGATGCTCGAGTTAAATACGTTGTTACCAAAAAAATCAACATCGAATTAAACGCCGCAAAACAAAGCTAATTAATATTAGCTTTTTTTATGACGGAAGATTGGCATTACTAATTGCTTATGATATAATTATAAACAGGTGATAAATTATGAATAAAAGAATAACAAGAAGTTCAATTGGGGAAGGACAAGAAGTAAAGAAGTTTATTGTCGTTTTAATGATAGTGTTAGCATCCGTAACAACTATTTACTTTTTTACCAGAATATTTGTAACGAAAGATTTGCTCAATAAACAACAAAGTCCAGCGCCAATTCCCCTAACAATTAATTACGAATTAACAACGATTGGCTTAATGAAAAACCGTCCTTATCAAGAATATTATGTTTTTGTTTATTATAACCAAGATCAGATAAATAATATTAAGGAAGCAATAACAACTTATATTAGATCTGAGGAAGCAAAAAAAGTATATTATTTAGATTTAGCTGAAACCTTAAATCAAGAATATTACACAACTGAAAAAACAAATCCTAAGGCTTCAGAAATTGACGATCTTAAATTCGGGGCAATGACATTAGTCCAGATAAAAGATAAGAAAGTTATTAATTATTGGGAAACTGAAGAAGCAATAATCAATCAATTAAGATAAATTAGCCATTAGCTTGGCTTTTTCTTTTAAATCATAATAATTAGGTTTATAATAAATAATATTGAGGGTGAAATGATGAAAAAAATAAAACATAAGTTTAGTTGGCTAGAAATAAGTATTATAGTTTTTGCTGCCGCTATTTTGGCTAGTTTGGCGACTGGAATAATTATGTATAAAACATATGACTATGATATAAGTTATAATAATGCTAATAAAGATGAAGATTTAAATGGTTTTATTAAGGCGTACGGGACAATTGTTGGTAATTATTATGAAACTATAAACAGAAGTGAAATGCTTGATGCGGCAATTAACGGGATGATGGATTATTTAGGTGATAATTACACAACCTATTTATCAACTACGGAAGCGGAAGCTTTAGAAGAACAATTAAAAGGGGAATATCGGGGAATTGGGATTCAAATAATTGAAGGAAATATAATTTACGAGGTCTTTTCTAACTCCCCGGCTTCCAAAGCTGGTTTAAAAATAGATGATGTAATTATTAAAATTAATCAAGAAGATGTAACTAAACTATCAACCCTTGATTTAGCCGCAAAGATAAAAGGGATGGCCGAAAAAGCTTTTATCTTAACCGTTTTAAGAGGATCTAATGAAATTGAGTACAAATTAGCAATCACTAATCTCAATATTCCTGCTGTTAGTTCTGAAGTTTTTAAAAATAGCCAGGGCCAAACCGGTTATTTATATATAAATACTTTTTCTAATACGGTTGAAGAACATGTTAAGGCCGAATTAAGTAAATTAAATGAACAAAAAATTAATTCTTTAATTATTGATTTACGATATAATTCCGGCGGATACTTAAATGCTGCCGAAGGGATCGCAAGCTTATTTTTAACAAAAGGTAAAACTATCTATTATTTAAAAGATAAAAGTGGGACAACGGAATATAAGGATCAGACCAAAACAAAAACTGATTATAAAATTGTTGTTTTAATTAACGAAACTTCAGCATCAGCTGCCGAAGTACTAGCTGGAGCATTAAAAGATAGTTATGGTGCAACGATTGTTGGCGTTACATCTTTTGGTAAAGGAAAAGTTCAGCAAACTGAAAAGTTAAGTGCTGGGGGGATGATTAAGTATACGACGGCAGAATGGCTAAGACCAAACCGCCAAAGCATAGATAAGGTAGGAATTGTTCCTGATTATATAGTAAAACTAGAATTTGATAAAGATTATAATGTTATTGATACACAACTCGAAAAAGCAAAAGACTTATTAAAATAATAAGTCTTTTAATTAGACATTAATTGTTATTTTAAAAACGATAGTGTATAATGATAAAGAAAGACGGAATATATATGAACGATATTAAAGTAGGGGACAAACTAACTATTCATTGTTATAAACATAATGGTAAAATTCATCGAATTTGGGATGAAGCAACAGTATTAGAAATAACTAATGATATTTTAATTTGTGCTAATTATAAAACAAAAGTAACTGAAAACGATGGCCGTAGTTATAAAACAAATGAACCAGCTGTTATGTTTTTTTATCCAGATAAGTGGTTTAATGTTATTGGTCAATTAAAAAAACACGGCTTATTTTATTATTGTAATATTGCTTCGCCATATTTAATTGATGATCGCGTTATAAAGTATATTGATTATGATTTAGATTTAAGAGTTTTTCCGGATGGGGGATTCAAAGTTCTAGATCGGAACGAATATAATTATCATAAAAAAATAATGAACTACTCAGATGAAATAGATTTAGTTTTAAAAAGTGAATTAACAGAATTAATTAATCTCAAAAGAAAAGAAGAAGGCCCCTTTAAAAAGGGACTTGTTGAGGAATATTATCAAGAATATTCAAAATTGTAAAAATGGTGTTAATTTAGTCTTGCATTTACATTTAATATATTATATACTGGACAAGAAATGTTGATTTAATCAATGTTTTTTATATCAAAGCGCTGTTATTATTACTAATCGAAAAAACAAATAACAGTAAAGTTTTTATTATTGTCAAAAAACGATTGACATTGATGATTGGATTTGATATATATCTTTTTCTGT
>CAYSZU010000019.1:0-16709 GCA_964435635.1 uncultured Muribaculaceae bacterium | reverse complement strand
ATCAGGAATAGCTCGGTCTTGGATAATATATTTAGAATAACGACCAAATCTTTCGCCCATTATTTCTTCTAAACTATAATCGTGAATTTTCTGTATGATATCTTCCATTTTTATTTCACCATTAAAATTATAGCAAAAAAAAACTGTAAAGACAAACGCTTTACATGTTTCTTTAAATTTATTTCGTTAAGATATAGATATAAGCAACTTGATTATGAAAGATAACAAACCAGGTTTCTTGATTTTTTATTTTCTCAGCGACAATAACTGGGGTTCTAACTTCTTTTTGAACAGCTATGATAATACTAATATCTGGGGCCGTCTTAATTGTTTTGCCATCTAAATCAGGTACTTTTTTAAGGCGGACAACTTCATTTAACATTTTAATATTATTCTTGACTGCAGCACGATACTTAATCAATTTCTTATCTTCTTTGACTGCCCCAAGAAACTCATTAATAATAACAACAACCGCACTAATAAAGACAATTAAACCAATTAAGAATAAGAAGATATTTTTAATTGCACTATCTTCAATGCCCTGAACGCTTTCTTCATGAATATTATTATGATCAATTGTAATCTTCGTTTTATTTTCTAATAATGGTACTATCATCGTTAATGAAGCTTGGCCTTTAATCTTTTCGTTATATTTAGGATACTTACCATCAACTAAAATATTTAGGGTTAGAATTAAATCAGTTTTATAACTGCTTTGATAACTTGGATTTTTTTCACGGACTATTTGTTCAAATTCCCGATAATCTAGATCAAAGAATTCAATAATCTTAAACCCATTACTTTTTTTTGTTTCCACCGCGGTTTCATTTAGAATTTCAATATCATGATTCCAAATAGTTGTTGCTCCATCCTTAACAATTAAATGACCTGTAATAGTATAAGTATAATTACAATCAAATTTAGCATCAGCTAAAAAATTATAATTAAAATTAGTTTTAATTGTTTCGATTTGATTAGAAAGATACTCATCATTATTATTATCAACATAACTTTTACCATGATAATAAACTTTATATAAGACATCACTATTTTCTTCATAGTTTAAGATTGTTTTTTGGGTCGCTTGCTTGATACTCATACTAACTACAATGATAAAAGCTGATATGATTAAAAATAAGACCCCAAAGGCAGTTCTAATTCTTGATTTAATTTTAGTTTGGGCTTTTTTAGTTAGCAAATTAATCATCTCCTATAATATAGCTTAATTATATCATAAAAATAATTAGTGTAAACATTTAAAAAGACAACTAAATAATGTAGTTGTCTTCTAATGAAAATTCAACATTTTCATTAATCCATTCTTTTCGTGGCTCAACAGCATCACCCATTAGAACTGTTACCCTTTTTTCGGCTAGAGCAGCATCACCAATATTAACTTTAATTAAGTTTCGTTGATCAGGATTCATTGTTGTTTCTTCTAATTGATCCGGATTCATTTCACCTAATCCTTTAAACCTTTTTAACTTATAACCGCTTTTACCATTAGTAAATTCTTTGACCTCTTCGGTGGTCCAGAAATAATACCTTTTTTTATCAGCCGTTGTTACGGCAAACAAAGGAGGCATCGCAATATATAACTTACCTGCTTCAATTAACGGTTTCATATAACGATAAAAAAATGTTAATAATAAGACTTGGATATGGGCCCCATCATCATCAGCATCAGTTAAAATAATAACTTTAGCATAATTAGAATCTTTAACAGTGAAGTCACTACCAACCCCAGCCCCAACGGTATGAATAATCGTATTTAACTCTTCACTGCCAAAGACATCAGCTTGACTTGATTTTTCGGCATTAACTACTTTACCACGAAGTGGTAAGATAGCTTGGTATTTACGATCTCTGGCTTGTTTAGCACTTCCTAATGCCGAATCACCTTCAACTAAGAATAATTCATTAATCTGGGGATTCTTGGCCTGGGCCGGGACTAATTTCCCTGATAATTTTTTTTCAAGGGCTTTCTTATCTTTCCCATTACGAGCTTCTTCCCGCGCTTTTCTGGCTGCTTCCCGCGCAGTTTTACTGCGACTTGCTTTTTCAATAATCTTTAAGGCCGTTTCTTTATTTTCTTCTAAAAAGAACTTTAAATTATCATAAACAACATTCTCAACAACACTTCTCGCTTCTGGAGTACCTAAACGGCCTTTAGTTTGACCTTCAAATTGCAATAAATTTTCGGGAATCTGTAAATTAATAATTGCACAAAGGCCTTCACGAACATCAGTACCTTCAAAGGTGCCATCTTTAGCTTTCAATAAATTATTATTCTTAGCATAATCATTAAAAGCTTTTGTAATGCCGGTTTTAAAACCAACTTCATGACTACCACCATCAACTGTTTTGACATTATTAACAAAAGAAATAATGTTTTCATTAAAAGTCTCCGTGTATTGCAAAGCAATCTCAACACTCATCTTATTTTTTAAATTACTAAAATTTAATACCGGATGGATAACTTTTTTATCTTCGTTTATATACTCAACAAAATTAACTAAGCCGGATTCATAATGATAACTAATATTTCTATTTTCAATTTCATCAACTACTTCAACGGTTAAATTTTTTAATAAAAAAGCACACTCTTGCATTCTTTCACAAATTGTTGTGTAAGAAAATGAGCAATTTTTAAATATCTCTTGATCAGGTAAAAAAGTTACAGTAGTACCGGTTTTATTTGTCGTGCCGATTTTTTTTAAAGGGGTTTTAACTTTTCCCCCATCATGAAAACGAATATTACTAATCGCTCCATCACGATAAATAGTAACATCCAGATATTGACTTAAAGCATTTACGACTGAAGCACCTACCCCGTGTAAACCACCAGACACTTTATAGCCGGATTCCGAAAACTTTCCCCCGGCATGTAAAATAGTATATATTACTTCTGGGGTACTTTTACCACTTTCGTGAATTCCAACTGGAACACCTCTACCAGTATCAGTAACGGTAATACTATTATCTTTATTCATAATAATTTTAATATAATTACCAAAACCATTTATTACTTCATCTACTGCATTATCAACAATTTCCCATATTAAATGGTGTAATCCTCTTTTGTCAGTCGAACCAATATACATGGCCGGTCTTTTTCTAACGGCATCTAAGCCTTCTAAAATCTTAATTGAACTCTCATCATATTTTGTCATTTTTTTCACCATTAAAAGTATAACATAAAAAAAAAGAACTTAAAAGTTCTTATTGGCGTCGATTAATTTGATATGTTTCATTTTCAATTCCAGTAAAGGAATTGAAACTAACTTCGGCCGGTTTTTCTTCCATAACCATTTGGGCTGATGTATTTGTTGCTAACTTAGGCATTTGACTAATCACTGGATTAGCTTGTGATACTTGTTGTGGCTTTACCTCAGGCCCTGATTGAGGAATGTTTACATATGGTTGTTTTATTTCAAATTCAATTGTTTCTTTATCAGGTTCTTCTTTATGATCAACATAAACTGAACTAAATTGTTCTGGTAAAGGCATTGGCGCTGGTCTTTTTAAAGGCTCCTCAAGCGGCATAGGCGGATTAATATCACTTAAGTCAGTAATTTTTTCTGGTTCAATTGTAAATTCACTTGTTGGCAGCGGCGCAATTGGTTCTTGGTTTTTCACTTCAAAAGGATCTTGTACTACAAAAGGAGCCTTTTCCGGAAGTGGAAATACCAAGTCTTCTGCTTTAGGGGCCGCATTACTAGTTAAAAAAGGATTAAATTCTTCTTTTGGTAAAACTTGTGGCTCAGCAAAATTATTACTTTGTTCTGGTCCTCCCGCTTCAAGTTCAGCTATTTTACGATCAATAATGGCCTCAATATTTGCTAAATTAACTTCATTATCAACTGGTAAAACCGGTTCTGGTTCATCATCTTTAGCATCTAGTTCGTCTATTTTACGATTAATATCAAGAATAACACTTTCCAAATCAATTTCTTTTTTAATTGGGGGAATAGTTACTTGTGGTGCTACTTGATTAGGAATTTCTGGAGTTGGCATCTGAACTTCTTTAGTAAAAGCAAAATCACTAGTATTAATTAAAGGTTCATTTACCCTTTCTTCAATAACGTTTTGAACAGGGGGCATTGGTGGTTGATAGTTTTCCATCTCATCTTCTTGATCATCTTTTCTGGCGTCTTTAATCGCTAAAATTAAAACAACAAAAAATGCCAATGTCAAAACGGCAATCGCAATAAATAGACCAATAGCAAAATACTCACTACTATATACATTAAAGATGAATTCTTTCATTCATCACACCACCTTTTTTATTCTAATAATAGAATACCATATCAAGTATTTCAAATCAAGAATTATTTGCTTTTTCACAAAAAAAAGCACTATTAAGTGCTACATAAAGCGATTCATTTGTTTCATTACTTGATTAACTTGTTTCTGACTTGGTTTACGCCCCATGCTAGTCATCATAACTTCAATCATTTTCTCATTAATGGGGGGATTATCTTTTAATTGCTTGGTGATTAGTTTTTTAGATAATAAAAAACCAACTACTAGACCAACAATTAAACCAATTACAAGGTAGATAATTTGGGCAATCATTTTTCTTCCTCCTTTAGAATATTTATTTTACTAAATAATAGCTTAAAAGTAAACTAACTTCTTATTTTTTTAACATTGCAATAATTCTTTCTTTAACCTGAATAAAATCAAATTTAAAGAATTGCTTAACTTCTTCACTTCGACCACTTTTACCAAATTGATCAAGACCAATGATGAAGTCGTTCGTTGTTAGTCGATGCCAAATTAGCGTACTACCCGCTTCAACAACAATTACTTTGGCTTGAGGTGGGATAATACTTGTTTGATATTCGCTACTTTGATTTAGGAATAATTCTAATGATGGCATACTAACAATTCTTAAACCAGGATAGGTAGTTTTTATTTCGGTTTTAATATTAGTTACTAATGAGACTTCGCTTCCAGTTGCAATAATAACGGCTTGTAATGGTCCTTCTTCTCCATCAACAATATAAGCCCCATACTTAACTTTTTCACTATTACTCCCCGGAATAATCTTAATTGGTTCTTTACTGATCACTAGAGCACTTGGTTGTTTGTTTTTTAGAATATAATCCCAAGTACCAACTACTTCTCTAATATCAGCGGGACGAAAAACTTTTAAATTGGGAATTGTTCTTAACATAGTTAATTGTTCAATTGGTTGATGGGTTGGTCCGTCTTGACCAATTGAAATAGCATCATGGGTAAAAATATAAGTTGTTGGTAAGTTCATTAAACAAGCCATTCTTAAAGCTGGCTTTAAATAATCAGCAAAAGCTAACATTGTGCTCCCAAAAACATTTAAGCCGCTTAAAGCCATCCCATTCATGATAGCTCCCATGGCGTGTTCCCTAACCCCAAAACTTATATTTCTTCCTTGTGGATTTTGCTTTGACATTTCTAATTCTTTATATAGATTAGTTTTACAAGATGATGATAAATCTGCACTACCACCTAGAAAGTATTTTGTTCGACTGCTTATTAAATTCATTATTTTTGAATTTGATTCGCGTAACTCTTCAAAATAATTATCTTGAATTTTAAAGTTTTGACTTTCAAAATTAGCAATTATATCTTTTTTATCTAAGAAGGTAGTGTTCTTTTGAATATCAGTTTCAACAATATTACGATATTTTTCATAATATTGTTGCCAACTTTGATAATTTTTTTCAGTTCGTTTGGTAATTGTTTTGCGGAAATCTTCTAAAACTTCTTTTTCGACCTCAAAAGGATTAGTTGTAATTTCTAAATTACGGCGGAGATTATCAGTATCATCTTTTGTTAATGGTTTACCATGAACAATACTTTTTCCTTCATTATAAGTACCACGCCCCAGCACGGTTTTTATTTCAATTAAAGAAGGTTTATTAGTAATTTTTTTAGCGCGGTTTATCGCTTTGTCAATTTCTTTAACATCGGCGCCTTCTTTAACATAATCAACATGCCACCCCATACTATTAAAACGTCTAACGATATCTTCCCTAAAAGTGTTCTTAGTACTAGCATCTAATGTTACATCATTAGAATCATATAAAACAATTAGTTTCCCTAAGCCATGAATGCCAGCTAAAGAAGCAGCTTCATAAGCAACTCCTTCCATTAAATCGCCATCACTACATAAAACATAAGTATTATAATTAATAATTTGTTGTTTACTTAAATTTTCTTCAATAACTGAACCAATATATCTTTCTGCTAAAGCAATTCCAACCGCCGAAGCAAAACCTTGACCTAAAGGGCCAGTTGAAATATCAACCCCGGGAGTAAGACCATATTCAGGGTGACCAGGGACAATTGAGTTAAGTTTACGAAAATTAACTAAATCATCAAGGGTTATTTTATAGCCGGCCATATACAAAGTCGCATATAAAAGGGCCGAACCATGGCCGGCTGATAAGATAAATCGATCTCGATTAACCCAGTTTGGATCATTAGGATTTATTTTTAAATGATTAGCATATAAACTGTAAATAATTGGGGCGGCCCCAAGAGCTATCCCTGGATGGCCGCTATTAGCATTATTAATCATATCAACACTTAATATTTTTAAACTATTCAAAATTTTACGAACATCATTGTTCATAGCGCCCCTCCTATTCTTTTATATTATAGCAAAAAAAAATTAATTTTGACATATAAATTAGCGATTATATGCAACATTAATTATTTTTGAATCAACTTTTGGTTCGTTCATTATTTTATTTATTTCAATCATTCGATAGTTTAGTAAAATAACTGCTATAATAATAAAAATATAAAATAAAATAACACTACCGGCATTTATTAGCCTTGTTGCCATCATAATCCCTCCTCTTGTTATCATCATACTATAAACAAATGTTCGTGTCAATTAAGATAAAACATTTGTTTGACTTTTGACACTTTGAGTGTTAAGATAAAAACGGAGGTAAGATGATGAGTAAAAAAATTACGAAGCGTCAAGCTGATGTCTTAAATTATGTTAAAAAATATACTGTGGAGCATGGTTACCCACCAGCAACTAGGGAAATTGGGGCGGCTTTAGGTTTATCCTCACCCGCAACAGTTCATACCCATTTGAAGAAATTAGAAGAAGCTGGGTGCATTAGAAAGACTAATGCCAAGTTTAGAACAATTGAAATTCTTGTTGCTAATGAATATGCTAATATTAATGAGGATGTCGTTAAAGTTCCCTTTTTAGGAAAAATAACGGCTGGTAATCCAATTGAAGCAATTGAAATGCCAAATGAATTTTTTGAACTACCCGCTTCCTTAATTCCTCATAAAGAAACCGTTTTTACTCTTTTAGTTAGTGGTGAGAGTATGATTAATAAAGGGATTTATGACAATGATGTAGTAATTGTTCAAAAACAAAAAAATGCCCGGAACGGTGATATTGTTGTCGCAATGACAGTTGATAATGAAGTGACTTTAAAAACTTTTTACAAAGAAAAAGATTATATTCGTTTACAACCAGAAAATGATACGATGGAACCGTTAATGATGGATGATGTAACAATTTTAGGGAAAGCAATCGGTTTATACCGTAACTTATAAAAAAACACCGTAAGGTGTTTTTATTTGACAATAAGACCCATATAACTGATAAAGGCAACAAATAAGATTAAAACAATTAAGCCGTTAATCTGATCGGCTTTTTTTGATTTGCCATCAATTCCTAAAGCCATCGTAACTAAGAAGCCACCGACTAATCCCCCAATATGAGCAGATACATCAATCCCAGGAATCATTACTCCTAAAGCTAAATTTAAGATTAAAATTGGAATGATTTGACTTTTTAAGATATTACCTAAATAAAAACGATAGTAATAACAAAAGTAACCTAAAGCACCTAGAATACCAAAGATTGCTCCGCTGGCTCCAACTGATTGCACATCACTAAAAATAATTGACATTAAACTACCTGTTAAAGCACTAGTAAAATAGATTATGATATATTTTTTGCGGCCTAAAAAGTTTTCGATTTGACTACCAATGATTGATAAAGCATACATATTAAAAAATAAATGTAAGAAATTAGCGTGGAGAAATGCTGAAGTTATTAGCCGGTAATATTCTCCATTTCTAACTGCTGGTCCAAAGTTTGATCCTAATACATACAAGACATAGGAAATATCTTCCCCGCGGCTAAGAAATAAAGTAACAAGAAACATGGCAATACTAATAGCCATTAAAATATAAGTAACAATTAGTTTTTTTGGTTTAAAAGTCTGTTCGTACTTCTTATTTTCAATACTTGTTTTTTGATTAATATCTTTAGTAACGTTTACTAATAAATCTATTCCGGCCTTATCTTTTAGCATTTTATTAACGATATTAGGAAAAGAACTGATGATATCTTGTTTTTTTGTTACATCTTTGACCGAAGATACGATTACTGAGGCGATATCTTTGCTTTCAATTAATTTGACATCTTTGTTAACATTTAAGAGAATGTTTAAAGTATTAATTGATAAAGAAAAGGTTTTTTTCTTTATTTGTTTAACAACACTCTTAGTTTTAAAAAGATCAAAATCATATTGTTCTTTATTATGAATATAATTAGAATTGATTCTAATTATTCGATATGGTCCACTATCACTTTCCAACCAGACTTCGTCTTTTACCCCGTTAACTACAATGGGAGTATAGTTTTCTTCAGTGACAAAATAATGAACCAGTTTCATTATTATCTCATCTTTATTTGTCATTACTACTGTGCTCATTTTAGTCCTCCTTAAGCTATTTTATAATAAATTAGTTAGATAGTAAAGTTATAGGTTATGATTTTTTTACTTCCAGTTTTTCAATAAACTGTTGAAAAGGTTTTGGTAAAGGGCATTCAAAATGCATCGCTTTTTTAGTGATTGGATGAATAAAATCCATTTGGAAAGAGTGTAAAAACTGCCCAAAATCATCGTTTGCTTTAGTGTTATAAACCGGATCGTTGTAAATGGGAAATCCAATATAATTCATATGAACTCTAATCTGATGGGTGCGGCCAGTTGCTAATACTAATTCAACTAAAGTATAATCTTCATATTTAGTAATAACTTTTAAATTAGTTAAAGCTGTTTTGGCATTATCAGCTGTTACAGTCATTTTTTGGCGATTTGCTTTATCCCGGCCAATTGGGGCATCAATCGTGGCTGATTCATGAGGAAACTCACCAGTTAAT
The DNA here is from genome assembly GCA_964435635.1 of uncultured Muribaculaceae bacterium. Classification (GTDB taxonomy): domain Bacteria; phylum Bacillota_I; class Bacilli_A; order RF39; family UBA660; genus DAOOOU01. The sequence continues at coordinate 7,513 of CAYSZU010000019.1, read as the reverse complement.
AAAGCAATATATCCTCTTTTAAGCCGATGATATTTAAAATCATCAGCTAAGATTTGATGGGCTTTATTATTCTTAGCAACAATGATTAACCCACTTGTGTCTTTATCAATGCGGTGGACAATTCCCGGCCTTGATTCACCATTTAAATCACTTAAAAAACTAGTGTGATTCATTAAGCCGTTAACTAAGGTTTTGCTTTGATGACCATTACCAGGATGAACAACTAAACCACTTGGTTTATTAATAACTAATATATCATCATCTTCATAAACGATATCTAACTTAATATCTTCACCAACAATTGGTTTTAAGGTTAGTGGTTCATCAGATATAGCAATTTTGTCATCAACTTTTAATAAATAACTAGCTTTTTTAACAACATCATTCACTAAAATTAGACCTTGGTCAATCATTTTATTAATTGTTGCCCGCGAATGCTCAGTATTTTCGGCTAAATACTTATCGAGGCGAACATTTTGATTTTTTACTTCGAGAATTATCATTTTTATCTTCTCCTTTAATAATGGCAATTATAAGTAGAATAACAGCAATAACGACACTAGCATCAGCTAGATTAAAAACGGGATAATAGTAATTAGAGATTCGGAAATCAAGAAAGTCACGAACCCAACCTAGAAATAAACGGTCTAAAAGATTACCGGCTAAGCCGCCAATTAAAAGGCCGAATGCTAATGTGTTTCGTTTATTAAGTTGAAATGAATACATAAAGCGATATATCGCAATCCCTAGGACAATTGTCGCCCCAATAATAATCATCATTTGATTATTTAATAATCCCCAAGCAGCCCCGGTATTATGATAATTGGTTATATAAAAGAACCCTTTAATAATTGGAAAAGCTTGTTCGTAAGTAAAATTAATATCAATTATTACTTTTGATACTTGATCAAAGAGTAAAGTTAAGACCGCGATATAAAAAATCTTTTTGCTCATTTTGTTTCCTCCTTAAATTTTAATTAGCAAGATAATATTGGGAGCGATTAATATCATCAATTTCCCCTATTTTACTATACTCTAACTGATACTGTTGATCATTAGTCTTAATAATAATTTGCACTTCTTTTTGATCAGCAAAAATTACTTCAACTTCCCAAATGTTTTCATTATCTATCACTTGATATTGGTAGGTTTTAAGATTATCATTAGTTGTAACTTTAGCTTGCTCATGATCTAGTCGTTTAACTAAATCATTAAAGTTAATTAAGGAATAATCAACTTCTAGATAAAGATCGGTTAAAGGATAAAGTTGATTAATCCGTAATTCATAAATTAAATTTAATTCTAAATCAATATAATACTTTACTACCCCTTTGGCAGTTTCCTTATAACCTTCTTCATCTTTAGCTGTTCTTATGCCCCGATAAGTAATCGTATCTAGCCCACTTGTTATTTGATAATTATATTGATAGTTATTTTTTAATAGTCCTTCTGTAACTGCTTTTATTGTTTCTTCTTTAATAATTGTTTCTTCTTTAACTGGTTGATAGGCTGGACCATATTTACCAGATAAATAGTAAATAATAAATAAAACTATTAATACTACCGTATAAATACCTAAGGTAATTAACGCCTTGGTTTGTTTATTATCCCATAGTTTCTTTATTTTTGCTTGATCTATTTTCATTAACTAACCTCTTTAGATAATATTTTAACTGGTAAAACACCATTAAGATAGTCTTGTGTTGTCATTATTTTCTTACCAAACGGTTTTATTCTTGTTAGATAAACAATTCCGTCTTTAGAACTAATCCCGATGGCATCTCTTTTTACTTCAACGACTACTCCAGGAGGAGTTTCGTGCTTAGTTAAGGTATAATAACAATCAAGCACTTTAAATTCTTGATTGTTTAAAATGAAATTAGCTAACGGCCAAGGATTTAAGCCCCGAATCTGATTAGCTATTGCCTCACTTGATTGATTAAAATCAAGATGTTCTTCGGCCCTTTTAATATTATAGGCATAAGTCACCTTTGTTTGATCTTGTTTAATTCTTGGCGCGTTACCAGAAAATATATCAGGTAAAACTTCAAGTAATAATTTAGATCCCATCTCACTTAATATATCATGCAAGATTCCAACATTATCAGTTGCTTTAATTATATATTCCGCTTGGGCAATAATATCGCCGCTATCCATCCCTTCATCCATCCACATAATGGTGATGCCAGTTTTTTGATGACCTTCAATTAATGCTTTATGAATTGGTGCCCCACCGCGAAGCGCTGGTAATAATGAAGCATGCACATTAACGCAGCCGTCCTTTGGACAATCAAGAATCGCTTTAGGAATAATTTGCCCGTAAGCACAAGTCACAATTAAATCCGGCTTTAAATCAATAATCAACTGATAATCTTCCTTAATTTTTTCTGGTTGAAAAAGCGGAATATTGTTTTTTAAAGCTAATTCTTTAATCGGTGAAATAATTACTTCTTTTTTGCGACCAACTTCTTTATCTGGTTGAGTTACAACTAAAATAACTTGATAATTATTAATCAAACCTGATAAAACTGGCCCAGCAAAAGTTGGTGTCCCCATAAATATTATCTTTTTTTGATTCATTGTTATCACCTCTTTGATTATACCAAATTTATATTCTTAAGGGGGAATTATCGATTTCTAAATTAACATCTTTTGTTGGGCGATAGATTTCTTTTAAATCGTTTAAAACTTTAAATAATGGTTCTTCTTGTTTATATTTAATAATGATTTGAAAGCGATAAATATTATTGGTTTTAAACATTGCCGCTGTCGTTGGGCCAAGAATAATTTCATTATTTTTTAATTGACTTAATAAATAGTTTTTTATTTTAGTTGCTTCCTTAGAAGCTTTTTCATATTGATAACTAGCAATTTTAATACTAGTTAAATAATAATATGGCGTATATTTTAAAATTTGACGATTATGCATTTCATATTGATAAAAAGCTAAGTAATTATTTTCTTTTACACATTTTAAAGTAAAATTATCAGGATTAAAGGTTTGAATAACTACTTCTCCAGGTAAAGAACTACGCCCCGAGCGACCAGCAACTTGGTTTAATAATTGAAAGGTTCGCTCTGAACTTCTAAAATCAGGAATGTTTAAACTGCTATCCGCGTTAATAACCCCAACTAGCGTAACTAATGGAAAATCTAATCCTTTACTAATCATTTGCGTACCAACTAAAATATCATATTGATGATGTTGAAAAGCACTAATAATTCTTTCGTGCTGCCCTTTGTTCTGGGTTGTATCCATATCCATGCGAATAACCCGAGCGGCAGGAAAATGTTTTTTAATTTCTTCTTCTAGTTTTTCCGTCCCTAAGCCAAAATAATTTAAAGCTTGTTCATGACATTCGGGACACTCATCTTTTTTAAAGACCGTATAACCACAATAATGACATCTTAAGTTATTATTGGTTTTATGATAAGTGAGCGTAATTTCACAGTTAGGACATTTATAAGTATAGCCACAAGCTTGGCAAGTAATCGTTGTTGAAAAGCCGCGGCGATTTAATAATAAGATAACTTGTTCATTTTTATTTAAACGATCATTTATTTTATTTCTTAATAGTTCACTAAAAACCATTTGTCTTTTTTTCATTTCGGGAATCATATCAACTAGATAGGTTGTTGGTAAGACGGCTTTTCCAATTCGATTCGGCATTAAGATTAAATTATAAACCCCTTTTTGAGCCCTAGCCATTGATTCTAAGGAAGGGGTGGCTGAAGCTAAGACTAATGGTATTTGATGATACTTAGCTCGAAAAAGGGCTAAATCAATAGCATGATAACGAGGATTGTTATCTTGCTTATAAGTATCAGAATGCTCTTCATCAATAATAATAATTCCTAAGTTTTCTAACGGGACAAAGATTGCACTGCGCGTTCCAATGACAACCTTAACTTCCCCTCTTAAGATTTTTAAATATTCATCATTTTTTTCACCAGCGCTAAGACCACTATGGAAAACAGCGACTTCATCGCCAAATCTTTGTTGAAATAAATTAATAATTTGAATCGTTAAAGTTATTTCAGGCACAAGCATAATAGCAGTTTTGTTTTGGGCAATTACTTTAGCAATTAAGGCCATATATACTTCTGTTTTACCTGAACCAGTCACCCCATATATTAAACTAACCTGATGCTTATTTAAATCAACTTGGGCAATGGCGTTTGTTTGATCAATTGTTAACTGATGATTTAAGGTTGTTAATTCTGCCTCATACTGAAGACGATACTTTTGTTCTTTAACTTCCTTAATTAAACCTTTAGCTAGTAAACTTTTTACCGTACTCGGACTAAAATCTTTTTTATCAATTTGGCCGAGGTCAATTAAAGCTTCCAAAGCTTTGATTTGACTATGACAGCGGGGATTTTTAGCAATATATTCAGTTACTTGAACTAAATTACTATTTAGTTCAAGATAAGTTGTAAATTTATTATAGTTAGCCTTCTGGCTTTTTATTTTTAAACTGGCCGGAAGCATCGTTTGATAAGCAGTTATTTTTGTACAAAAGGTCTTTTGATGCATATAATCACCTAAGGCTAGTAATTCATCATTTAAAATTAATTCATGATCTTTAAGGGCAATAATTTCTTTTAAATCACTTTCTTCACTAGTCTCATTACTTAAATTTAAAACAAAACCATTAATTTCTTTAGTGCCAAAAGGAACAATTACTTTCATTCCTCGTTTTATTTCTTTTTGTAAACAAGAGGGAACTAGATAAGTAAAAGTTTTATCAATTTGTTTAGCATTATATTCAACTAAAACATCAGCGTACATAAAGATCCCCTCCTAAAATAATTATACCATAATTTTAGCCAAACAAAAAAGAAGCAGTTATACTTCTTTAAAGAATAACAATTAATTTTTAGATAACTACTAATTGATATTAATAATACTGCCATCATCCTTAATTAAATAATAATTATCATTAAGTTTATACTTAAAATCAACTAGGATATCTCCTTTATAGTCGATTGCTCCACACTCTGAATCATCTTCTTTACAAAGCAGATATATATCGGTCTTTCTTGCCTCTTTGTAGTATGAATCAGACAAATAAATTGAAGCCATAATATTTTTAAAGTTTGTGTCAAAGAGTTTATTATCATCTAATGTATAAATAATGTACTCATTATTTATATATTTTGCATAAAAATAATCATTTATTAATAACGCTATGCTATCTATTCCGCAGTCTGCTTCAGCAACATCGGTCCGAACTATTAATTCTAAATTAGAATCAATATCATATACTTTACTTGATGAAATATTATATATTCTAAGATATTTTGCAGAATCAAGTCTATTAAATTCATATGTAGCATAACAAATACCATTATTGCAATCAAAGGTTGGATAGTAAGTAAATCTAACGTTATCATTTATGCCAACACTCTTCATATATGAACCATTTAATGAGTAAAAGTCAATTTTAAGTAATAATTCTTCGTTTTCTTCCAAATCGGTACCTAAATCATAATCATCTTCATCTAATTCATCCTCACCTTCGTTAAATAAAACGGTTTTACTATAAATGTTTGAATATAATTTATTTAATTCATGACTATAAAATAAATTATCATATTTAAAATCAACTATTATCTTATTATCTTCATCAACAACCCCATATTTCATATTCTTGGCAAGAATGAAATAAGTCATATTATTTATTTCGTAATAACTAACATCCTTGCTATAGTCACTTCCATAATAATTTATCGCATCATATTCCATTGGAATATTTTTAATACCATCTAAAGAAATAATACCAACTTTTCCGTTATTTGAACCCATTATATATTTATCATTTAAAAGGGTAATCTGGGTTATATTGTTTTCAAATAAATATTTCTTTTGAGAAAAAGAGTAATAATTTTCTTTATTATCACTGAATGTGACCTTTACCCCAGAATCAGAAAATATTGTATTATAATCCTTGTCATAAAAATATTCTAAAGCTATTCTAATTATGTTTCCTTGTAATTGATAACTTACTATCTGTTTGGAAACAATGTTATATGTCGTTACTTTCTTTGCTTTAGTATCGTAGCCGAAAACAAAATTATTTGATAATTCTATCTCGTTAAAGGTACTATCCGCAGGAAAAATCAACTTATTTTCTTTAAAAGAATAGTAATTTATTGTTTTATTTAAATACTCAACTAGTATCCCGTTTTTCGAAAAACGACCGTTTGTGTAACTACTAGAATAACTGGCAAGTTTAATATCATTACCAAAATCGTAATTAACTGTTTTTTCAGTTAATACGTTATATGAGAATACCTTATCGCCATCAGTTATTAAGATTTCATTATGTATATTCAAATTAGATTTATCGTAAGTACAAGATAAAACGTTTTCACAACGATAGCTATATACTAATTCATTTCCTGGTTCTGGTTGCCAATTCACCTCATAAAAAGTTGTTTTATCATGATGATAGTAACGAAATACATTAATTACACCATTTGCTTCATAAGTATTATTATTATATGAATTTAAGACATTATCACATAATATCTTTTCATAGCGATATATCTTACCATCTTTGTGCTTGGCTACTAAATCGTCTATTTCAAGATAAACATTGTTTGAAGTAGCTTTCGGGTTTATTTCTAATTTTATAATTAAAAAACCTTCGCCAACACTAGAATAAGCTTTTTTAATACTAGTAGCTTTAAAAATATTTTTATTAATTTCTAATTTATCAGTTGCTAACGATTCAATACTGATAATGTTTAATCCTTCCCCAACATCGATTTTTCCAGAAACTTCTTTTAGCCCATTATCACTGTATGTTTCATAACCAAATTCACATTCATAATAATCGTCATTTTCATAAGAAACAACGCAGCCCATACTAAAAATTTGATCAGCAATCTCAAGTGCTATTACCTTTTTATTGTCTTTTTCATCCTTGTTTATACTATTATAAATTAAATAGCCACTACCTATAATTATAAACAGAAAAACTAGACCAATTAATATTCTCTGTTTTTTACTAAGTCGTCCTATTGTGCTCTTTAGTTTATGCCAACATTTTTGTTTAGGACTTTCAGTTAAATCTTGTTTTACTTCTTCATTCATCATATTTATTTATATTCCCTTCTTATAACTAGTATCTATTGTTAATCACCGTTTCCGGATTAATAATATCGAGGTCTTCATTTAATGGTAAATATATATCTTTTGAATCATCATAATAAAAATATGCTAGAGTTAAATGTTCATTTTGATTTGAATTAAGTTTCCAATATAGCGAGAGATCATTTATAGGAACGGTGGAAGTAATTAATTGATTGTTAATATATTTGCCATCTCGCATAAAAACTTTAAGTAGTTCTTCGCTTTCTAAATCATATATGCTAAGAGTTTGTTCAATACAGGAATCAACTGCGGTAGTAATAAAACACGTGTTTGTTAATAAATATCCTGACTGAAAATCAATCTCAGCCACATTTTCACTTAGAAGATATTTTTTATCTTTTAGCGAATAAT
>CAYSZU010000018.1:0-17582 GCA_964435635.1 uncultured Muribaculaceae bacterium | reverse complement strand
CACCTCTTCCCATCCCGAACAGAGTAGTTAAGCACTAATACGCCGAAGATAGTGATAAGCGAAAATAGGTAGTTGCCAATAATTTTTTTTTTGAAAAAATATAGTTGGCTTAAATGTGTAAACTAGAGTTTAAAATGGTAGTTATTAATAAAAAAACTTTGCTATTTAGTTTTTAATTTTGTTATAATATTTATATAAACACTATAAGATAATATATGGAGGAAAAAATGAACTATAAAATAACTTCAAAATCCGAAGTAGACACAATGGAAATTGCCCAGAATATTGAAAGTGAAAAGTTTCCAGGAATGATAATTTGCTTAAACGGTGAACTGGGGAGTGGTAAAACTATTTTTGCAAAGGGTTTTGCCCAAGCTTTAGGAATTGTTGATAACATTACTAGTCCAACTTTTAATTTAGTTAAAGAATATAATACGGGAGAAATGCCACTTTTTCATATGGATATTTATCGTTTAAAAGATTCTGATCAATCAGTTGGATTTAATGATTATTTTAATCAAAATGCTATTTGTTTGATTGAATGGGCAGATTTAATTGCTAAATATTTACCAAAGGAAAGATTAGAGATAAGATTTGTGATTGTTGATGAGAATACTAGAATTCTTGTCTTTACTCCATATGGTAAGAAATACGAAGATTTATGTGAAGCTGTCTTATAGCTCTTTTTAGAGCTTTTTTAATGGTTAAATATGATGGTTATGTTATAATAAAAAGTAGGGAAGTGATGATTTGTTAACCTTATTAATAGATACTCATTATGATATTATAACCCTGATTATCTATCAAGATGGTCATATTTTAGCTTGTCAGGAATATCCTTCAAGTTATCAACATAGTCGAATTGTTTTGCCCGAGATTGATAAGTTATTAACAGCCCAAAAAGTTTCTGTCCAAGATTTAAATGAAATTATAGTTGTTAATGGTCCAGGATCATTTACCGGAGTTAGAATAGGGGTTACCATTGCTAAAACATTGGCTTATACCATGAATATTCCAATTAAACCAGTTAGTTCTTTATTTGTTAAAGCTTGTAATTTAAAGGGGATAAAAACGGTTGGTATTCGAGAAAAGAACGGATTATTCGGTGCTAAATATGACCAAGATAATCAGTTATTAGTAAAACCGTTTTATTTGAGCAATGAAAAAATTAGTGAGTACAGTGAAAAAATCATTGAGAATGTTAAAATTGATTATGAAGTTGTTTACCAAGCTTGTAGTATTATTGAGCCGGTTAACCCCCATCAAATAAAACCATTATATGTTAAAACTATTGAGGTTTTAAATGGTTAGAGAAGTAACTGAAAGAGATTTTCCGGAAGTATATAAATTAGGTCAATGTATTAAAGCTGAATATCAACAAGTAAACGATTTAAAAAAGATTATAAGTGAAGCGTTTAATAAAATATATGTGTATGATCTTAATAAGAATATTGTTGGTTTTATTCAAGCCGTTGTTTTAGATGAAAGTATTGAAATAATATATTTAGTTGTTGATCACGAATATCATCAGCAGGGGATAGCCACACACCTTTTAAGTCATCTTATATCAAATTATCCAGCAAAAAATTATGTTATTTTAGAAGTGAAGGAAGATAATTTTAAGGCTCGGGCATTATATGAAAAAAACGGTTTTAAAAAGATTGGTATTCGTCCGAAATATTATGATAATCAGGATGCAATAATAATGAGAAAGGATTTGAGTGATGAAGAAGGTTAATATTTTAGCGATTGAAACATCTTGTGATGAAACAAGTATGGCAATCGTTCAAAATGGTAAAAAATGCCTAGCATTGACAGTTTTAACTCAAATGGATACTCATGCTCAATATGGCGGAGTAGTGCCAGAAATAGCCTCAAGAATGCATGTTGAAAACATTACTTTGGTTCTTGAAGATCTTTTAGCAAAAGCTAAAATAAAAATATCGACCCTTGATGCAATCGCTGTAACAAATTCACCAGGACTATTAGGGAGTTTATTAGTTGGGGTTGAGTTTGCTAAAACGCTGGCTTATGTTTATCAAAAGCCTTTAATTGCTGTAGACCATTTAATAGGTCACATCTATGCCAATAATCTAGAAAAGAAGATGAAATACCCGCTTTTAGCTTTAGTTGTTAGTGGGGGGCATACTGATTTAGTCTTGATGAAAGGTGATTATGAATTTGAAGTGATTGGTCGAACTCTTGATGATGCAATTGGCGAAGCTTATGATAAAGTCGCTAGAATCTTAGACTTAAAATATCCAGGGGGACCAAATGTTGAAAAATTAGCTAAGGAAGGTCAACCAACATATAATTTACCAGTAGCAGCTCTTAAAAATAACTATGATTTTAGTTTTAGTGGTTTAAAGAGCGGGGTTGTTAATCTTGTTTATCATGAAAAACAAAAAGAAAAGGAGATTAATAGAGCGGATTTAGCCTGTAGTTTTCAAGTAGCAGCAGTTGCCCAAATAAAAAATAAATTAAAATTAGCATTAAGTAATTATAAGGTTAAAAGATTAATTATTGCTGGTGGGGTAGCAGCCAATAACTACTTAAGAAAAGAAATAACAACAATTGCTAAACAGCACCGGGTTAAAGTAACTTTTCCTAGTTTAATTTATTGTACTGATAATGCCGCAATGATTGGGGCGGCAGCTTATCCTTTATATTTAAAAAAACAATTTGCTGACTTATCATTAAACGCCAGTAGCCAAGGCTTTTTGAAATAATTAGGCTAGCTAAAATATATATATTTTAGCTTTTTTATTTAGCTAATAAATGGTATACTAGTTGATGAAAGAGATGATATTATGGGGAAAATAGGAGCTTTATTAATTACTTTGTCAGCCGGCTTGGCCTTTTTTTTAGGGGCTTTAATTGCCGCTTTATTTAAGGATAAAAAAAAGGTTGCCGAGTTTTCAATTGCGATGGCTTTTGCCGTAATGCTCGGGGTAATTATTTTAGATTTGGTACCTGAAGCAAAAGAATTATTTAGTGATATTAGCAACCGTTTTAGAATACTTTCGCTAATTGGTTTTACTTTGTTAGGAGTTGCTTTACTAAAGGGTTTAGATTATTTAATTCCGAACCATCATCAAGTTACGAAGAATAAACATGAAAAGCATTTGTTTCATATTGGATTAGTAACGGCATTGGCCTTGATAGGTCATAACATAGTAGAGGGAATAACTATTTATTCTTCCTATTTAGTAAATAATAAACTTGGGATTTTAATATCTCTAGGGGTAATTCTTCATAATATTCCTTTTGGAATTCAGATATCTTCAAACATGGATAAAGATCGAATAAAAGCTTTTTTGACTTTATTATTACTTTTGTGTTCAACTATTTTAGGTGCTCTGCTTATCTTTATTTTTAATACTAATATATCTGATTACTTCTTTGGGGCAATTGTTTCTATTACTTTAGGAATGATGATTTATATTGTGCTTTTTGAATTATTAAAAGAGTTGGTCGTAAATATAAAAAGTAAATGGTCAATTTTAGGACTTATTAGTGGTTTTTTAATTATTATTTTAGCAAGATTTATATAAGGAGATAAGATGAAAAAAGTATTAGTTACTGGTGCCGCCGGATCAATTGGCATCAATGTTTTAAAAAACTTGGTTTTAGAAGATTATAAAATAACGGCTTTAGATTTAAAGAATATAAAAAATATGCAAAAACTTGCGCGCTATAAAAAACAAGTTAATATTGTTTATGGCGATGTTAATGACCGTCTTTTAATAGACGCTTTAATTAGGGATCACGATTATGTGATTCACTTAGCAGGAGTAATAATTCCTTTTGCTAATTTAAAAGGGGAACTTTGTAAACTCGTTGATTATGATGGAACATGTAATATTGTCAATGCTATAAATTCATTTAATCCTAAATGTTATTTGTTTTATGCATCTAGCACAAGTATTTACGAGGATAAAAAAACAGTCCAGATTGATACGCCAGTAAATATTGCTAATGATGATTATTATTCGTTTTATAAGTATGAGGCCGAGAAAGTAATTATTAAAGCTTTAAAGAATTATACTATTTTTCGTTTACCAATTGTAATGGGTAAGCCAAATGATGATGCGCCGATTTTTAATGTCCCGCGAGATAAAACAATCGAAATGATTAGTAATGTTGATGCTGGTTATGCTTTTGCTGAAGCGATTAAACAGTCAACAAAATTAAACAAGAAAATATTTAATTTAGCAGGAGGACCGAAAAATAGAGTTGTTTTTCGTGACTATTTGATTAAATTTCTTACAATTTACGGTTTAACTTGGCGCTATTTAATAACCCTTATCCTAATTGAGCAGAATTATGTTTGTCATAACTACGCTGATGCTCATGAGTTAGAAAAGATTTTAAAATTCCGTAGTGAAGGGCAAGAAGATTATTATCTTCGTTTGAGTGAATACGGTCAGCGCCGATATTTAGCTAGATTATTAGCTAAACCATTTATTTGGTTATTAAACAGGAAAAGATAGGGGGTATTATTAATGATTGGAATAGCTTTTCAAGGTGGTGGTATTAAAGGTTCTTATGAGGTTGGAGCATATTTTGCCATTAAGGATTGTAAAATAAAAATTGATGGTTTTTGCGGAACTTCTATTGGGGCATTTAACGCGGCAGTTTTAGCAAGTGGTAACGATAATGAATTAATTGAAATGTGGACAAATGTTAAGCCAGCGGAGGTTTTGGGTTTTGATCCAAAGCTAGCTACTGGGATTGATAGTGAAAAAAATAAAATTGAATTAATTGGGGGTACAATTAAAAGTGTTGCTAAAATAATTAAAAATAGAGGAATTGATATTACCCCGCTTAAAAAGCATTTAGATTTAATGGTTAACGAAGAGGCCTTAAGAAATTCTTCAATTGATTTTGGGATTGTAACGGTTAAATATAAAAAGTTAGAGCCGTTAATGCTTTTTAAAGAGGATATTCCGCTAGGGAAACTAAAAGAAAGCGTTTTAGCAAGTTGTTATTTGCCTATTTTTAAAAAGGAGCAAATTATTGATGGCCATAAATATTTAGATGGGGGATTTTATGATAATTGTCCGGTTAATATGCTGATTGACAAGGGTTATAAAAAGATTTATGCTATTAAAGATAATGGCATTGGTTTAAACCGTAAGGTAAAGGAAAATAATGCTGAAATTATCTATATTCAACCAAGTAGGGCGATTTGTTCTTTTTTCGAACTAAACCAAAGAAAAATTAGAGAAAATATAACATTAGGTTATTTTGATGCAATGCGGGTTTTGAAAAAGTTTGATGGTTATCGTTTTTCTTTCAAACCGAAAAAAGAACGATATTTTAATCGAATTACAAGAAAGATAACCCTTAAAGAATTGAATCGATTAAAAACTTTTTTTAAAGTCAAAACCACCAAAGAAGTTGTTATTAAATCATTAGAGTACTTAATGGAAAAAAACAATATAGATTACTATCAAGTATATCGAATACCAAAAATGATAAAAAGAATGAAGAAGATAAAAATAGATAAGTTTGTTTATGTTTTTATCAAAAAACTAAAATAGAAAGAATGATATTATGGGAAGAGCTTATGAAGTAAGAAAAGCAAGTATTCAAAAAACTGGAGCTATTAAGGCTAAAACCTATTCTAATTATGCCAAAGAAATATATTTGACAGCCAAAAAAGGAATTCCTGAAATAGAGAGTAATATAGCTTTAAAAAGAATTGTTAACAAGGCAAAAAAGGAACAAGTTCCAAACGATATAATTGAAAGAGCGATTGAAAAAGCCAAAGGCAACGGTCTTGAAGCTTATGAAAGTGTTACTTATGAAGGATTTGGACCAGGAGCTTCAACCTTAATTATTAAAACATTAACAGATAATGTTAACCGAACTGTTAGTTATGTTAGAACAGCTTTTAATAAAGTTAATAAAAGTTTAGGGGTTAAAAATTCGGTGGCATATAATTATGATTATCTAGCAATTATTAGTTTTAAATGCGATCGCGAAGAAGAAATAATGTTGGCTTTATTAGAGGCGGGAATTGAACCAATTGATTTTGAAAATGATCAAGGAATACTCCTAATTAGTCTTAATCCAGGTGATATTTTAAAGACTAAGGATATTTTAGATTCGTTAGTTGAAAATATCGATTATGAGGTTGATGAAGTTGGTTTGTTTCCTAAAGAAAAGATAGTTTTAATTAATGAAGATTTAGAGGCTTTTAAGAAATTATATTATTTATTAGATGATATTGAAGATGTAGCGGCAATCTATCATAACGTTGAGGGGGATTTTTAATTCCTTTTTCATTGGCAAAATATTTCCCAGAGTGATTAATATTTGTTATAATAATATATAGTAAGGAGGCTAACGATGAAAACGATTATTTATTTAATTGGTAACGCGATGCCATTACGAAAAAACATTGTTTATGATAAGCTTAATGAAATAGCTCAAGTTAAAAACGAAAAAACAATTTTAAGTGTTTCTGGCGAAGCAGAAGCAAAGCAATTAGCAACGGAGAACTATCTTAAAGATGTTACAAAGATATACTCATCCCAATATGTTCGAGCAATTGCAACAGCTAAATATTTAGCTGAGGCTAATAAATTAGAGATAATTGTAACAGATCAATTAGGGGAAATTAAAATTGGCTTTTTAGGAAATTTAGATGGGATAGATTTTCATCAAAGAAGGATTAAAGATTTCAACTTTAGACTAAATGGTGGCGAATCTATAAATCAAGCAAAAGAGCGAGTGGAAAGTTTAATTCAAGAAATCATCGCAGCTAAAAATGATGAGAAAGTTGCTTTATTTTCTCATCAAATGGCAATTACAGCAGCTCTATCAACCTGGTGTGAAGTTGGTTATAGTTTAGAAAATAAATTAGTTTTAAGTTATAACGACGAAGTAATTGCTGATGAAAACTGGGATTATCCAGCTGTCTTTGAATTAGTTTTTGATAATAGCGAGTTACAAAAAATAACTAAATTACAATAAAAAAAGATAATCATTATCTTTTTTTTAGTTTAATTAATTTTCGATATATTTTTAGGCAGATTGGTAATACTTTATACCAGATTTTCTTATTTACTAAATCGAATTCGCCAATGAATTCGAGGTATTCACCGCCAAGCTTTCTTTTGTATTCATGAATTCCAGCTAAATTCATATACTTAGTTTGGGGATCACCAACTGTCCCAAATAAGTCAGCAAAAACATATTTAGCTTCATAGGCGTCCTTAATAAATTCATATATAAGTCGATTAACAGCACCGGTATATTCGGCTAATTCATTTTTACCAACATATAAAGCCCAAGCTCCTTTTACTGAATAAACACAAAGCATTGAAATGATTGTGACCTCTGGATCTTTATTACTTTTAGCGATTGCAGTAAAATAATTAATATCTTTTTGTAATCTTTCTTTTCGTTGCTCGTTAGTTTCTTTTTCTTGTTCGGCTTTTAGCTTGGCTATTAATTTTGGCGGATTAATTTTAGCGACATAGTTTTTTATATTACCTTTAGGGGCGAATTCTTTAAAAACGTTGTGATAGTAATCATAGCCATATTCACCAAATCCGTCTTTCTTGGAAACTATTTTGATAAGATCGTGGAAGGTTTTAATGTCATCGCTTTGAAAAACTTCTAAACCATAGTCGTTACTTCGATTTATCTGGCGTTTAAAAGTTCGTGAAATATTATTTTCGATCTGTTGAAAAGAATTATAGTTTTCAAAATAGAAGCGGAAAGTATAGCGCGGTTGGTTTTTTTCAAAAAGTTTATTAAAGCCTTGATGAACATAACCTAAGCTAATAAGTTTATCAAATAAAGCATAATTATTAAAACCACCTTTAATTGGCTGGGCATTTTCATCAATGTCTTGATATTCAAGGGCTGGATCCATTTTTAAATAGATAGCATTTTCTTTTTTTAGGAATTTTTTAAGCCCGGCAGTAAAGGCGGTTAATATTTTATCGTTATAGTAATCTATCGTAAATCCCCGCGGGGAATAAAAATAACTCATTTTAAAAGGCGTTTCCTTTTTTAATAATAAAGCAGCGGCAACTACTTCTTCACCTTGTTTTAAGCCAACATAATAAGGGATTTGCTGGCGATTTTTATAACTAGCTTGACCCCACTCGTATGATTGCATGAAATGGTTTAGATCGCTTTTTTTCCAAAAAGCGCGATATTCTTTTTCGCTTAGATTATCAACAAATTTCATCATATCACCTTCTTTATTAGTATATCATAATATTGTTTAGATACCAAGATTCAGCATTAATAATAGACATATATTGGCGATAGTGCTACGATTAATATAAGAGGAGTATTATTATGTTTGATGAAATAATTGTTGTTGCTGAGGAGTTTATTGCTGATGGAAAACCGATTGGAATTCAATGTACTGATTCCGGTAATATAAATAAAACCTTTATTGTCACTTATCAATTTCCTGATCGAAAGAAGCGTCGCTATATTATTCAAAAAATAAATACGGTTGCTTTTACTGAGCCTTATAAAGTAATGAAAAATATTGAAATAGTAGGTCAAGCAATTGATCAAGCGAAAAAAGCTCGAGGAGATGACAGGCAATCGTTAATTACAATAAAGACAAAAGCTGGTAAATCAATGTATACCAAAAATGATTCGCTGGGCGAAAAAGAATATTACCGCGCTTATAATTGCATTGAAAAAGCAATTTCTTATGATAATTGCCGTGAAGAAGATGTGATCTATCATACTGGGCGGGCTTTTGGTAACTTTCAAAGTATGTTGGCGGATTTGCCAATTGAGGAACTAGAAGAAACTATTCCTGATTTTCATAATACCGCAAAACGTTATCAGCGATTTATTCGTGATGTTGAAAATGATACCGTTGACCGTGTAAAAAACGTTCTAGCCGAAGTCACTTTTGTTAAAGAAAGAGCGAGTTTAAGTACGATTTTAACCTCTGCTCTTGAAGAAAATCTGATTCCCCTTCGGGTTTGTCATAACGATACAAAAATATCTAATGTAATGATGGGGCAGGAAAATGGCCAATGTGATTTCGAAACAGTAATTGATTGGGATACAATTATGCCAGGATGTGCTGGTTATGATTTTGGTGATGGCATAAGAAGTGCAACAGCAACAGCAACTGAAGATGAAACAGATTTAGCAAAGGTTTCTTTTGATATTAGATTATTGAAAGCTTATGCCAGGGGATACCTTGAACAAATGGCACCTCATATGAGTGATATTGAAGTAAAATTGTTAGGTCAATCTATATTGGTAATAACTTATGAATTAGGAATTCGCTTTTTAAACGATTATATAAACGGTGATACATATTTTACGGTAAAACATCCCCAACACAATTTAGAAAGAGCCCGAAATCAGTTTAAATTACTTACTGAATTTGAAAAAAGTTTTGATGAAATAAATGATTACATTATAAAAACTTATCAGGAATTAATTCCGCAAGAAAAAAAGCTTATTTTAATCTAAGAAAGCAAATAAAATAGTGTATTTTTTTATTAAATAAGGTATAATTAATACATAATAATAGTTAGTCATTTGGTCTAACTAAAAGGAGATTGGAAATGTTACCGAAAGAAAAAGCCCTAGAATTAAAGAAACAATATGACGTTGAGTATAAACAAATTGAAGAAAAACTAGCTTTAGAAGATTCTAAAGAAGAGTTTGATATTGATCAATTTGAATATGATCGTTTGGAGAAACTTGAAAGCAAGCTTGGTAATAAACTTGATGCTTTAGATACAATAATTGATGCCTACGAGGATATCCAAAGAGCTAGCACAGAATTCTTAGAAAGTAATTAGGTGATAATTAGATGGATTATGAAAAACCGAAAAAAACAGAATATGCCTATGATTATTTTATTGAAGCTTTAATTGAAGCTGGGAAAAAAAGCTATAATAGTAAGTATAAAAAATACATAGACAAGCTGGAAAAGATTGATCGAGAAGCCAGTCAAACTAGGAAACAAAGTCCGGAAGATTATAATGTGAGAATTCACAAAACAACTAAAAAGATTAGGCAAGTTCTAGAAGATATTGAAAAAAAATCAGGACAAAAGCTTTTAATAGCTGCCGCAAGAGAAGCTAGATATGCTAGCGTCCCTTACGATTCGGTATTGATTGGAGCTAACAAATATGATGCTACAGTTAATATTCCTAGCGTTGTTGCCTATGATTTTCAATATCGTTATCTAAAAAAGATTGAAAAAAAAGTTGAGGTAGTTGCTGAAAAACCAAAAAAAGAAAAGTCAACCCCAACAACACCGACATATCCTGGTGCTAAAATAAGTTTTGCGGAGTCGCGCCAAATTGCTAAAGAGCAAGATGTTGTTGAATATTTTTTAGCCAATCTAAAAGGTCGGCAATTTGTGCGTCATATTAATAATATTAGAGCTGAACTTAATAAGAACCCCGATCAAAGTGATATGAAGAAAGTTAGACATAAAGTTAAAAAAGAACTTAATAAAATTATAAGTAAGGATAATAAGATGGTCCTTACTGAACTTTTAGCAAAGATAAATACAATTTATTCAAAATATTGTACGACAAGAGAAGATTTTATTAATCAAATGCATTATGAAATAATGGCTAAGATAGCTGAAAAAAAAGATGTGAAAAAAGTAGATAATCAAGATGAGCCAAAAACAACGATTACTCAATACCATGAACCTGAAGCAGAAAAGCAAGGAGAAGTTAAGGAAACGCCGATTAATATTTCAAATTGGCAAGAACAAGCAGCTGAGAAAAAAAAGTATGATGAATTATATGAAAAGGGTCAGTATAAGCCGCTTAATGAACATGAATATGGTTACAATACTGCCGAACGTGAAATCGTAAGAATAATGAATCATTATTATAATCGCCATTTTGACGAAACTCCAACGAAAAGTGACATTGAATATTTAGGTGTAAGAAATTTATTCCAGTTGGCTCAAGAACTTGCTGATGATATTTTTGATAGTACAGTTTTAAATGCTACAGTTAGTTATGCTGAGCGTGAGTCTAAAATTAGAAGCACTTATCATTTATATTCTTTGAAAGAGCGAATGATCAAGTTTAATAAATATCAGAAAAAATTTATGGATTTTTTAAATAAGCAAAGCCTAGATTTAAAAGAGAGAGTCATTGCAGAGATTGCTCTTGAAAGTAAGAAAAAAGGGATTACCCCAACAGAACAAGGTATATATAAAAATGTTGCGGTCCGAGAAAAGAAATTCTTGATTAATAATGCTAAAGACCAAATATATCAAGGTATTATTTATTCAGCAATTGCCACAAACAAAAAATATGACTTAAAAGCAATTCCAGTTCATGTGCCAGTTGAAGAAATACCAGCGGTATATTTAGATATTGTTAACCAAATAAAATATGGTTATTACTTTAATGAAGCTCGTGACTTGGCACAAGCAGCCCGAATGAACGGGAGAATTAAAGAGGCGGAAGAGCATGAAGTAAAAGCTGCGGAAAATGATAGAGTTCACGAAGAGCGCAAGGCGCAAGCCCTTAATATTCTTCAACGCGAATTTAGTGCGATAATATTTAAGAAGGTATCAAAAATCGAAGCAAAAACAAATGAAAAGGAAACCTTATTTCTAGCAGAAATTTGTCGTAAATATCTTAATGAAGAACCAAGATTTTTAGACCAAAAAAGTAATATTGCTTCAATTAATGATTTGGAAGCAAAAAAACGTTTAGAGGAAGCCCAAGCTAAATGGCAAAAATCAAGCACAAAGGAAAAAGTTGTTCTTGCTTTATCCGGCAAAAAAAGGAATATGGATGAGATAATTAGCGAGATAAATAAAGAAGACGAAAACATTTCAAATTTAGGAATGTAAGAGGTGGTAAATTATTATGATGGGATACGATGACGAATTAAAGGTTAACGGTTTTACTAAATATGATGTTAATAGCATTGTTGGGGTCTTTACAGTTGGTCAAGAAGTTTTTTTGAAGATCGTCAACATGCCGAACGATTTGTTGAAGCATTATTAAAATTTAAAAAACCAAATGAAATTAGAACAATGATTGAAAGAGGAGTATCACATATCTTAAATAATACGCAGCATGGTGGTTACGGCAGCGAAAGACAAATCAAAGCGATATTAGCGATGCTTACTATTGTTGATATCCTTCCGGAGAAAGCAACAAATGAAGAATTAGATATGATTTTTAGTGGTAATTTCGATCCTAACGATTGTTATAATGTGGCAACAGAAGAAAAAAGCATTCCTTTCTTCTTGGAATTGAAATTGCTTACAACTATGGTAGAGAGTAAAACATACAAACTAGACACTTATGACATAACTAATTTTAAAACTAAAGAAGTTCCTCGGAAAAATTATTCTTATGAAAAAGAAAAAGTTCATTATTCTGATATAAATAGACCTATAATCGATCAAATTGAAGAAGTTGCTCGTAAAATGCAGAAGTACTATGGCCTAGAAGGTGAATTAATTGAGGAGAATATTAAAAAGTTCGATGGCTATTTAAGACAGGCAAGCTTTTCTGGTAATCCTGAGAGCTCATCTAATTTTAGTGAATATCATCGGGGATTTAAGTTTGTTCGAGAAGAAGATGGCAGTATTTCGCTAATATCAACTCGCTTATCATCTTCATTAGAAAATGGTAGTAGATATTCGGAGGATAATGCAGGGTTATTAATATTTAAATCGGCAAAAAGAATTGAACAAGAGAAAGAAACTGCTATTCAAGAGGAAATTAAAAATAGTGAAGAGTATAAAAGAGCTGAAGCTCAAAAAGAGAGCGAAAGAATAGCAGAGCAGGAAGCTAAAGAAAGAGCAGCTTTAGAAGAAAGCCAGACAAGAGCCCACGATCAAGCTCATCAAGCGGCAATATTGCGCTTTCAAAGTAAGTCTAAATTTTATCAAGTAGTTGCGGTTTTAAGAGAAAAAACCCCATATAATGATCAGTTTAGAAATCAAACGACAGATGAAATAAACAATTCATTTATTTAGGAGGAAAAATGCAAAACGAATTAAATGATTATGTCAGTGCTTTTAAAAATCTTGACTTAGAAACTAAGCGTTCAGAAATTATTAAACTAATAAAAGAATTATTGGGAGTATTTGATAAAATCGGGAAAGATTTTAATCACAGTACTGAGTTCTTAGTTAATACTGAGCTTTTAGATATAAATAAAGCTGATTGTACTGAGGATGACTTTTTAGAAGGTTTATTAGTTTATATACTAAATCTACAAGAAATAAGCGCTAGTTCCATAAAAATAATTACTGATAATTTTTATAAATAGTATGAGCCTTGTAATATTGCAAGGCTTTTTTTGTAAAAATTTAGTTAAATTACTAATAAAATATTTATTATTTATGTCACCAGATGAAGAAAAACGCCAAAAAAACGAAAATGAAATAAAAGCCTTTTTTGGGGTTGATCTAACTGAAAAACTAGATGATAACGAACAACTAAAATTACTCCTAAAATAAAAATTGATTTCTAATCAATTTTTATTAAGCCAATTCTTTTTTATAAGTTAATAGCTATTTATTAATCTAGTAACTATTATCTAAGTTCGCCACCAAGGGCATCTTTTAAATTAGTTATTATTGTATTAGCATAATTTTCAATTTCGTTTGATGTTAAAGTTTTGTTTAAGGAACCAATTACTAATCTAAGAGTAATTGATTTTTTATTTTCCGGTACTTGTTGGCCTTTATATTCTCCAACAAACGATACATCTCGAAGAATGTCTTCGGAATTATTACTATCTTTAATAACCTTTAAAATATCGGTCCATTTAACTGATCTTTTAAACAAAAGTGATAAGTCATAATCAACTAAGGGATATTCTGGAATATTTGTAAATTTATTGGTACGAGAAGGTAACGGTTTTAGAGCATCAATATTTATTTCAAAAAGCATTACAGCGCTATTTTTTATCCCGCATTCAAGAGCAGCTTTATTTGATAAAAGAGCAATATTACCAATTATTTCACCTTCAAAAGTAATATTTAACCATACTTTATCATCAGCCCAGATTGGCTTCTCGTTGTTTTCCAAAGTTATAGCTTCAATATGAATATAACGTGGTAGAGCTTCAATAATTCCTTTAACGTTCCGGAAATTAGCTTCTAGTTTATTTCTTTCGCTAACATAAGCTCCAGCAACAAATTTATATTGGAGTGGCAATAATTCTTTTGAATCGTATTTTGCTGCAAATTCACGATCATAGAATATTTGGGCTGATTCGAATAAAGAAAATTCTTTTGTAAAACGGAGGTTGCTTGCAACTGCTTTACAAAGATTAGGAATCAATGAAGAACGAATAAATTTTTCGTCTGGAGTTGGCGGAGTTGAAAGCGATAACATTCCGTCTGAATTATTAAAAATCGCTTTTAGATATTCGTTATTAACCCAAGGATAAGTATAAATTTCTTGCATTCCACATCTAAAGGCTAGATACTCTCTAATCTTTCGATCGAGATCAAGATCTAATTGATTTATTGACCCGTTAATTGTAGTTGAAATAGGAACCGGTTCAAAATTTTCGAAACCATGAATTCTAGCTATTTCTTCTAAAATATCATTTGGGATTGAAATATCACCTGTGGCACGCCAAGATGGAATAACGATACTCATAATGTCACCATTAAAGTCTACTTTAAAACCTAATCTACTAAGAATCGATTCAATTTCATCGTTAGCAATTTTTTTGCCAAGTCTTTTCTCTAACCAGTTAAGTGATACCGCAACTGATTTATTTTCAGATGGTCTAGGATAGTTATCTTGAAATTCAATTATTGATAATTCAGGAAAATTTTGCTTAAACATTTCGATTGAAAGGGTAAGGGCAAGATCACATCTTTCCGGGTCAATCCCTTTTTCAAATCTGATTGCTGCTTCAGTCTTTGTTTCATAACGAATAGCGGTTTTTCTAATGTTCATTGGTGAAAAATTTGCTATTTCTAAGATAACTTTATCGGTTGTTGATAAAACAGAGTCTATTTCGCCTCCCATAATACCTGCAAGTCCTACTGGACCACGTTCATCAGTAATTACTAAGTCTTCTTTTGTTAGTTCTAACTCAGCTTTATTTAATAGAATTAATTTTTCTTCATTATTAGCAAGTCGAACAGCAATAGAACCTTTTATGTTATCAGCGTCAAAAGCGTGGGTTGGTTGCCCAGTTGTTAGCATGACGTAATTTGTTATATCTACTATTGCGTTGATGGGGCGTAGCCCAACACTCCAAAGGCGTTTTTGGATTTCAAATGATGAAGGCTTAATTGAAAGTCCAGTCATCTTTAAACCGATATATCTTGGACAAAGTTTAGAATCTGCTATCTCAACAAAGGTCCCTTTATTTAATTCATCTTTAAACGGTAAGATCTCGTTAAAAGGTAAATTATAAATGGCCGATAATTCTCTAGCAATCCCGTAATGGCCCCATAAATCTGGTCTATTAGTTAATGATTTATTATCTATTTCTAGAATAGTGTCATCTAGTTCAAGGGCAACTGCAATAGGAGTTCCAGCTTTTGCGTCAATTTCTGATAAATCGATTATTTCAGCTTCATGGGTAGCTGAAAATAAATCAGCCAAACCAATTTCTGTTGCAGCGCAAATCATTCCATAACTTTCAACATCTCGTACTTTTGTAATCCCAATTTCAATAAGTTCACCTTCGCCATGCCAGCGCACCAAGGCTCCAGGTAGGGCAACTGCGACTTTCATATTGGCACTTAAATTTATTCCGCCACAGACTATCTCCTTGATATCATTACCGATATCAGTTTTACATATTTTAAGTTTATCGGCATTTGGATGAGGAAGAACCTCTTTTATTATCCCAATTACTATTTTATCAAAGCGGGGTGATAGTTCAGTTGTGCCTTCTACTTCAACAGTTGACATCGTTAAATCTTGAATGATTTGTGATAAGGCTAAATCTTTAGGTATTTTCACATAATCTTTTAGCCACTTTAGTGATACTTTCATAATTTTCCTCCTATTTAAATTGGTTTAAGAATCTAAGATCGCCACTGTGAAATAATCTTACATCATTAATACCATAGCGCATCATAACTAGTCGGTCTAGACCGATATTGATATAAAAGCCAGTATATTCTTCTGGGTTTAATCCGGCTGCTTCAAGAACATTTGGATGGGGTGTTCCACCGGGCATAATCTCTATCCAGCCAACATGCTTACAAACGCTACAGCCTTTTCCTTCACAAACTAAGCAGACCATGTCTATTTCAAAACCTGGTTCAACAAAAGGGAAGAAGCCAGCGCGCATTCTAACCGGAACATCACGACCAAAGACCTTTGATAAAATACTTTGAATCATTATTTTGCCCGAAGAGAAGGTAAAGTCTTGATCAACAATAAGCGCTTCGTATTGAAAGAAAGCTCTTTCATGTCTTGCATCAACTGTTTCATTACGGTAAACTCTTCCTGGATAAACGAAACGATAAGGTGGTTTATGCGTTTGAAGATATCTAATACTTGCCCCAGTAAGATGGGGACGAAGGCAAAGTCTTTCACCACCTTGACCTTTATCATGATCATTTAGCCAAAAAGTATCCATACTTTCTCGTGCCGGGTGATTAGGTGGGAAATTTAAATAATCAAAGCCATATAACTCACTTGTTATATCTGATTCTTGAAATATTTCAAATCCCATTGAGCGGAAGGCATCATTAAGGTCATAACACATTTGCGTAATTGGATGCAAAGCGCCACTAGCTGGTAATAAGCCAGGCACTGATACATCAAAATCAGCTGCTACTTCTGATTCTTTTAGTTCTATTTCTTCTTGTTTTTTCTCAATTATATCTGTTAAATGAGTTTTAATTTCATTAGCAGTTTTACCGATTTCAGAACGTTCTTTAGCATCAAGCGCTGGAAGTTCTTTTAAAACACTTGAAAGCGATCCTTGCTTACCAAGTAGGGATGATTTTATATTTAGTAGTTCAAAGCTCGTTTTAGCCGTTAAGATTTTTTGTTCCCCGGCGATTAAAATATCATTTAATTTTTCTTTCATTTGTTACCTCCACTATTATTATAACTTTTATTTGGTTATTTTGGTTAAATATTATTCTTATTTCAAGGGTTACTGCTTTAATTAAAACTATCGTCATAAAAAAACTATCGCGCTCTAATAAAGTCTTTATTAGAGGACGATAGTAAAAATCGTGGTACCACCTCTGGTTTGTTAGTACTTCACAATACTAACCTTATCAAGTTTACCAAACTTTAATTGGTCTTACTCTATCACTATAATGGGTGAACCCAAAACTGCCTACTATAATTTCAACAATCTACTCAAAGAGGAATTCAATATTTTAAGCAGTATCTTATCACACCAGTTAAGACTCTCTTTAACAGCTTATTAATACTTACTATTTCTTTTCATCGCTTTCATATAAGATTAGTTAAATAATACTACAGATATTAATCTGTGTCAATTAATGCTTTAGTATAAAGGTTATTCCAAATAAAAACTTACGAAACCTTTTTATTTCGTAAGTTATTTCCTTTTGGAGCGAGTAATGAGTGTATTTACAACTCTCATAGTGAATTGATAAGATATCA
>CAYSZU010000017.1:0-17645 GCA_964435635.1 uncultured Muribaculaceae bacterium | reverse complement strand
GTTCACAAAATTATGAACTGGATTATGAAGGAAGTGACATAGATAGCAAAGCAATACTATTGCCAAAATTTAATGATTTTGTTTTGAATAATAAAACTACAAGTACAACACATGTTTGTAAGAATAATGAACATATTGACCTAAAAGATATCAGGCTGATGTTTGACTGTTTTAGAAAACAAAATATTAATTTCGTAGAAATATTGTTTACTAAATATAAAATCATAAATCCAAAATATGAATTATTATTCCAGCCATTAATTGATAATAATGAAATGATTGCCAGATATAACAACTATGCTTCAGTGAATTGTATAAGTGGAATGGCATTAGAAAAATACAAAGCAATGGAACATCCATATCCCACACTAATTGATAAAATTGAGAAATACGGCTATGATCCAAAACAGTTGCATCATATTATCAGATTACGAGAATTTTTAATTAGATATATAAATGACGAACCGTATAAAAACTGTTTGATTTCCAATGACAAAGAATATCTCATAGAAGTTAAGAAGGGGATTCATACACTAGACGAAGCAAGAAGTTTAGCGAAAACTTTAACTGAAGAAACTACAAATTTAAAGAAACGCTATATGGAAACCCATGAAGTTGTAGTGAATCGTAAAGTGGATGATTTATTAAATGAAGTTTTACTAAATATTATGAGATATAATTTTCAAACTGAGTTAGGGGTATAGAGATGAATGTTCCAATTTTACATATGATGGTTGGACTTCCAGCAAGCGGAAAGTCTCGATTTGCAAAAGAAATGACTGATTGTTTTGGCGGTGTGATTTATTCATCAGATAAGATAAGAGAAGAATTATCGGGTAATATAAACAATCAAGATATCAATAATGAAGTATTTAATATCCTACATAAAAGAGTTAAAGAAAATCTACAAAAAGGAATTAATATTTTTTATGATGCTACAAATATTAACTATAAAAGACGTATGAGTTTCCTAAAAGAGTTAAAAAATATTAATTTAGCTGTTTTTCCTCGTTTAACATGGTTAGAAGCAATGGAAAGATACGGTTCAGATAAACCTGATACAAGATTTGAAATGGAATTAAAGGACTTAACAAAGCTTTTAAAAGGAACAAAAATGAACGTTTTTAGTAATGTTATTGAAAATGATGGTCAAGTAAAATGCTTAATAATTAAAAATAATGGGGATAAATATTCAAGAAGTGATGTTGAGCATTTAACTGATTTTGTTAAGATATATGGTGCTAAAGGCCTTGCTTGGTTAAAATATGATAACGATACATTTAATGGCGTTATTGCTAAAAATATTGAAGAAGAAAAATTACAACTAATTAAAGAGACATATAATATTGAAAATAATGATTTAATTTTAGTTGTTGCTGATGTTAAAGAAATAGTTTGGGCTGCTTTAGGGGCCTTAAGAATTAAAATAGGCCGCGAATTAAATTTAATTGATCAAAATAAATATAATTTCTTATGGGTAGTAGATTTTCCTATGTTTGAATATTCAGCAACTGATAAACGCTATAAATCAGTTCATCATCCCTTTACTATGCCCAAACAAGTGGCTGATATCAAAAATCCAGCTTCTTGCTTAGCCCAAGCTTATGATATTGTTTTAAACGGTTATGAACTAGGTGGTGGTTCAGTTAGAATTCATGATCCGAAAGTTCAACAAGTTGTTTTTGAAGCCCTTGGTTTAACTAAAACCGAAATTAAAAACAAATTTGGTTTCTTTATTGACGCTTATAATTATGGAGCTCCATCTCATGCTGGCTTAGCAATTGGATTAGAAAGATTAACAATGCTATTATGTCAAACTGAAAACATTAAAGATGTTGTTGCTTTTCCTAAAACTCAAAGTGCAAGCGATTTAATGAGTGAAGCACCAAGTGCAGTTAGTTCTGAACAATTAACAGAACTAGGAATTAAACTAAAGGAGATTGCTAATGAAAAATGAGTTTACAGCCGCAATGGTTGATGACCTAGCCGAAAAATTATTAATTGGTTTAACTAAGGAAGAAAATAAGATTGTTTTAGATGAATTTGCAATTGTTAAAGCTAATTTTGATTTAATTAATGAAATTCCTAATATCAAGTCAATTGAGCCAATGTCATTCGCTTTAGAATATGCAGATCTCCAAATTAATGATGATCATGTTGAGCCATCAATTCCAGTTGAGGATTTATTAAGAAACTGTGATTTTTGTGAAGAACGTGAAATTGAAGTACCAAAGGTGGTGGGGTAATTATGGCCTACTTAGAAAAAAGTATTATAGAATTACATGATTTACTAGTAAACAAGGTTGTAACTAGTCAAGAACTTGTTGATGAAGCTTTAAGTAAAGCCCATCAATATCAAACTAAGTTAAATGCTTTTGTTACTATTATTGATGATGCTAAAGGAACAGAAGTAACTGATAATCTCTTATCAGGAATTCCTTATGCCGCCAAAGATAACTTTTCAACCAAAGGTATTTTAACAACGGCTTCTTCAAATACTTTAAAAGATTATATTCCTTTTTATGATGCCACTTGTATTGAAAAATTAAAAAATGTTGGGGCGATCAATATTGGAAAAACTGTAATGGATGAATTAGGCATGGGTGGTACTGGAACAACTGGTCATACAGGAGTAGTTCGAAACCCTTGGGATCAAGAAAGATTAACGGCCGGTTCTTCGGCTGGTTCTGCTGCCGCTGTAGCAGCCGGAATCGTTCCTTTTGCCTTAGGTTCTGATACTGGTGATTCAATTCGTAAACCAGCTGCTTTTTGTGGGATTGTTGGTTTTAAACCAACTTATGGTTTAGTTAGTCGTTATGGCCTTTTTGCTTTTGCTTCATCCCTTGATCATGTTGGATGCTTAACTCGTAATGTTTTAGATGCGGCTTTAGTAATTGATACTATTAAGGGCCACGATAAAAATGATATGACTTCGCTGCCTGATCAAAAAGAATCGTTATTGGCAGCTTGTACTGGTACAGTAGAAAATAAGAAACTATTTTATATTAAGGAATTAATAGATTTAAAAAACGAACAAGATGCTCCTGAAGATTTAAAAGAAGTAATGAAGATTTTTGAACAAACAATTATTAATTGTCAAAATCTTGGCATCGAAGTCGTTGAAGAGAGTTTTGATATAAAACTATTAAATGCTTTGTACCCAACTTATAATTGTTTATCATGTGCGGAGGCAACAAGTAATGATTCTAACTTAACCGGAATTGTTTTTGGTCCTCGTGGCGCCGGAAAAAGCATTAATGAAATAATGCTAGATCATCGAACTAAAGGCTTTTCACCTTTAATAAAACGAAGATTTGTCATCGGCTCATATGTCCTTCAAAAAGAGAATCAAGAAAGATATTTTTTAAATGCCCAAAGGGCTCGCCATTTAATTGTTAAAACAATGAATGAATTATTTAAAAAATATGACGGTTTAATCTTACCATGTAGTGGGGGGCCAGCCCGTTTAATTGTTGGTAGTTCAAATGTTTTAACGAAAGAAAATCAAATATTAGAAAATCATTTATTTATTGGTAATGCTGGTGGTTTTCCAAGTATTACATTCCCTAATGGTTTTATTAATGGTTTACCAATTGGAATTAATATTACCGGAAAAGCATATGATGATGCAAATGTCTTAAATCTTGCTTATGCTCTTGAAAAAACAATGAATTATCAAAATCAAATTGCTAAGGATGGTGTTTAAAATGAATTATAAAGCTGTCATTGGCCTAGAAATGCACTGTGAAATTAAATCTAATGCTAAAGTCTTTTCCCGGGCTAGAAATGAGTATAATACAACCCCGAACATTAATGTTCGCCCTGTTGATATGGGTTTCCCAGGAACTTTACCAGTAGTTAATAAGGAATGCATTAAAAAAGCTGTTAAGATGGCAATGATATTAAATTGTCAGATTCCTGATGTAATGATTTTTGATCGAAAAAACTACTACTATCCTGATTTACCAAAAGGTTATCAAATTACCCAAGGTCATCAACCAGTTGGCATTAACGGTAACCTCGAGTTAGAGTGTAATGGTAAATTAATTAATGTTGCGATTCATGATATTCATTTAGAAGAAGATGCCGCCTCACTTGATCACTACTATGATTCAACCTTAATTGATTATAATCGCAGCGGTGTGCCCTTGTTAGAAGTTGTTACTGAGCCTTGCTTGCACTCAGCTGATGAAGCTGTTGCTTTTTTAGAACAAATGCGCCGAATTTATAAATATTGTGATATTTCGGAAGCCGATACTAAAAAAGGGCAGATCCGGTGTGATGTTAACGTTTCAATTATGCCGGAAGATTCAACGGTCTTGGGAACAAAAGTTGAAGTTAAAAATATTAATTCTTTTAGTAATGTTTTTGCGACGATTAACTATGAAATAGAACGCCAAACTAAACTAATGTTAGCAGATAAAGGCCATGAAATCATTCAAGAAACGAGAAGATTTGATGAAGAATCAAATCAAACAATCGCAATGCGTTCAAAAGTTGATGCCACTGACTATAAGTATTTTATCGAGCCTAATTTACCGCCTTATCCAATTTCTAAAGAATGGCAAGATGAAATTAGAAGTGAAATTCCAATGCTGGCTGAAGCAAGAAAAGCTTTATATCTTAAGCAATATAATTTAAGTGATTATGATGCGACAATTATTGTTAAAGAAATAGATTATGCTAATTACTTTGAAGCTTGTCTAGCACTTGGTATAAATGCAAAAATAGCAGCCAATTGGTTAACCGGACAAATCCTTGCTTATATTAATAAATTTGAAATCAATTTACCGGAATTTTATTTACAACCAGAATTACTAAACCAAATAATTAAAGCAATGGAGCAGGGGATTATATCATCAAAACAAGCAAAAGAGATCTTCTTTAAGGCTTTAACCGAAAACAAAGAACCAAAAGAATTTATTTCAACTGATAATGCTCAGTTATCTGATGAAAAAGAATTAACTAATATTATTAAAGAAATCTTAGCTAATAATCAAGGTCAAGTTGAACAATATAATAATGGTAAAGATAATCTTTTTGATTATTTTGTCGGCCAAGTTATGAAAGCAACTAAAGGAAAAGCTAATCCAACTATGACCAAAGAAATCTTAAAAAAAGAACTCGTTAATTAATACGAGTTTTTTAATTGCTAAAATATATCTGACAATTATCTGGTTCATCTAAGTCAAAATCTACTTGCCATTCTACTTCATTCCAAACTGCTTTACTACCATTTTGGCAAATAATTTTGTTAAAAACATAACCTGCTTCACGGCTTGGATAATCTAATCCTTCTTGATCATTAAGATAAATTGTTAATTTCGACTCTTTCGGGGTAAATGTTTCAACGATCCCCGCCGTTAATATTTTTTCTTCATTCTTTTGATAAAAAGTATAAACAAGACCTGCTAAGGCAATTATTTCTAAACCTAGTAGGGTAAAGAGTAATTTAATTTTGGGATTATTTTTTTTGATTAGTTTTCTTAGTTCTTTATCGGCGTTAAACTTCTTCAAATTAAGACTCCTTTGCTACTATTAAATATAGTATTAGTATACTATTAATTAATCATAATTGCAACGGCTTCAACTGGTTATTTTAAGAGCAAAAGAATTATAATTCTTTTGCTTTTTTTAAATATTATGCTATGATAATAATAGAATAATAAAGAGGTGTTAGTTATGTTTGGTAAAATTTTATTTATCACGGAAAATATTGCTCATATAGAAAATATAGTCACGGCTAATCAAGTAACAGATTTAATGAATATTAACGTTGTTTTTGAAGCTCCAGAGCAAAGAATTCTTGGTGAAGTAGCCGAAATAAATGATCAAGAGATAATTATTCGCTTCTTAGGCGAATTTGTTAACAACAAATATATAAGTGGAATTCTAAGAAAACCAGTTTTATCATCAACTATTAGAGTTATTAATGAGGATGAATTAAAAGAATTGGTTGGTACTTATAATGATACAACTTTTAAAATTGGTCAAAGTGCAATCTATAAAGATCATACTATCTGTGCTAATATAAATAATTTATTATCTAATCATATGGCAATCTTTGGTAATAGTGGTAGTGGTAAATCTTGTGGGGTTGCTAGAATTATTCAAAATATCTTTGGTAATCTTAATTTATTTTCTTATAATGCCAATATTTTTATTTTTGATGCCTATGGTGAATATAAAACAGCTTTTACTAAACTTCATGAATTTAACTCAAATTATTGTTATAAATTTATTACAACTGTTCCAACTGAGGAGGACGACTTTTTATTACAAGTACCTTTTCATTTACTTGGGATGGATGACTTAACTTTATTATTACAAGCAGATAAGCATAGTCAATTACCGATTATTGAAAGATCATTAAAACTAACTAAGATTTTTTCTAAAGGTGATGAAGAAGCGGCTAAATATAAAAATCATTTAATTGCGAAAGCTTTAATGGCAATCTTATATAGCAATCAAATTACCGCAAGTAAGAAAAATGAAATTTTTAAGATTTTAGAAGTATGTCATACCCCAGAATTTGACTTCGATACAAGTATTCAAGGACTTGGCTATACGAGAAGTTTTAGTGAGTGTCTAGAAATAGATTCAAATGGTAATTTTGGTGAAAGTGTTTTAATTACAAATTATATTTTAGGTTATATTGATGAAAACTTAGAAATGACTAAAGAACCAGTTAATGCCTTTTATACCATGCGTGATTTTGCTAACGGAATGGAATTTACTTTAATTAGTGAAGGGTTTCAAAATAATGAACAATTATATGGCGACGCCATTTTACTTAAGGTTCGTATTAATGCCATTTTAAATAGTTCTATTGCCAAAATATATGAATATGACAGTTATATTTCAACTGAGAACTATGTAGCTAATTTAGTGCTTAAAAAGGGTCAGAAAGCCCAAGTAATTAATATTAATATGGAAGACGTTGATGATGTTCAAGCAAAAGTAGCAGTTAAGATTATTTCGCGAATGTTATTTGAATTTGTTAAAAAGAAAAAACAACGAGCAAGTATGCCATTTCATGTCTTTTTAGAAGAAGCCCATCGTTATGTCCAAAATGACACTGATACTTTCTTAATCGGGTATAATATTTTTGATCGAATAGCTAAAGAGGGACGTAAATATGGTATTCTATTAAATATTATTAGCCAACGGCCAGTTGATATATCAGATACTGTTATTTCGCAGTGTTCTAACTTCTTAATCTTTAAAATGACTCATCCCCGTGATATTGACTATATTAGAAAGATGTTACCAAATATCTCAGATGATGTTGTTGAAAAACAAAAATCATTACAACCAGGTAGTTGTGTTGCCTTTGGAACGGCTTTTAAGCTGCCGATGATCATCAAAATGGAATTACCTAATCCAATGCCATATAGTAGCAACTGTGATGTTAATAATCGTTGGAAAGGACCAGATGGAATTAATAATCCTACTGTTTCAAATCCCGGAGTTAGTAATCAAGTTAGTAGTAGCTTTTTAACTTCAAACACTAGTTCTGTTCCAACGCCCCCTCTAGTTGCGCCGATTGTTGAAAAACCAAATTTACTTGATTCTAGTAATAATGAAATAATAACTAATTTACCACCAATGCCTGGCCTTGAAGAAAATAAGGATCTCCCTAAGTTTATTAATAGTGTTCATGTTAAAGAAGAAGTTCTTGGCCAATTAGAAGCTCCTTCGGATAAAGCTATATCACAGTTTTTAATGGCTGGTCCAAATGAACTTGATAATGCTAATCAAAGTTCTCCTGGAATGCCAGTTGAAATTCAAGGGCAAACAATGATATTTACCCAACCAAACCAACCGGTTACCGAACCACAAACGGTTGTTTCACCACCAAATCCACCTGTCTTACAAGAGGTTGTTGAACCCTTATAATTATTTTTATAATCTTGTTGTATTTCCCTTTATATGGTATAATAAAAGTGCCTAAGGAATTGGTAGGCTTTATGTAAAACCTATTTGGTAATTTTATTGGGAATCTAATTGAAACATTGTGTTGAAGACTAATCCATTAAGTGTATTAGGATCCTTATGTGTTTCAGGTGATGCCCACTTCGTGCGAGCGAGATTTTATCAAACGTCTGCTTTTCCTTAGGTTTTTAATTGTTAAGATTATAAAAAGACCAACTAATTTTAGTTGATCTTTTTTTGTCTATCTAGTTCATTTAAATTATTTTCATACTTATTATTTCCAGGATGATAATAATTATGATCTTTTATATTATCTGGTAAATATTGTTGTAAAACATAATTATTCTTAAATAAATGAGGATATTTATACGTTTGACTAGAACTTTTTAGATGGTTTGGAACAGGGCCAATATTGCCTTTATGTAAATCATTAAACGCCTCCTCTAAAGCAAGATAAGCGCTATTACTTTTTGGTGATAAAGCCATTTCGCTAACTAAAACGGCAAGGGGAATACGAGCTTCTGGTAGACCAACTAACTCACAAGCACTAATAGCAGCCATGACTTTAGGCCCAATGGCCGGATTAGCTAAACCGATATCTTCATAAGCAATAACACTAAGCCGACGATAAATACTATCTAGATCACCAACTTCAATTAAACGGGCTAAATAGTGAAGACTAGCGTTAATATCACTTCCTCTAATTGATTTTTGTAAGGCGCTTAAAACATCATAATGACCATCACCATTTTTATCATGAAAGAAAACTGGCTTATGATTTATTTCTTTAACTAAATCAATTGTTACTTCTTTTTCGTCACTAGCGTGATAAGCAAGTTCTAAAATATTTAAAGCGCTCCGAAAATCGCCTGATGATAAATTAGCAATATAGTTAAGTGTTTTTTTAGTAGTTTTAATATCTGGCAAAAGTTTTTTCGCTTTAATTAAACCACCTTCAATTGCCTCAACTGTTAATTCCTTTAATTCAAATATTTGACAACGACTTCTAATTGCGGGATTAATCTTATGATAGGGATTAGATGTTGTAAGGCCAAGTAAAACAATTAAACCACTTTCAATATAAGGCAATAATAAATCTTGTTTGTCTTTATTTAAGCGATGAATTTCATCCATTATAACAATCATTTCACCATTCATTTTAGCTTCTTCAACCACAATATCAAAATCTTTTTTATTATTAATTGTGGCATCTAAAAAACGAAATGGTTTCTTTAATTCACAGGCAATTGCGTTAGCTATACTAGTTTTACCAATTCCTGGTTTACCATATAATATAAGTGAAAACATTTTTTTATTTTTAACTAAATTAGTTAAAACTTTATTAGGGCCAATTAAATGATCTTGACCAATAATATCAGTTAATTTAGTCGGACGTAAAATATTTGCTAGTAATTCCATAAGATCACTTCCTATCTAAATTATAGCATACTAACTATCTATTAGCAGGTTAATATTATTAATTTATGCTATAATTATATTGGTGATAATAATGACAATAAATAATAAACTAGACAGTGATATTATAAAATATTTAGACTATATTAAATATGAACGAAAACTATCTTTAAATACATATAACTCATATCAAAATGAACTTAAAAACTTCTATTTATTTTGTCAAAAGCCAATTGCTAAAGCTTCTTCTAGTGATATTAATAAATATCTTAAAGAATCAACTAGTCTCAAACCAAGAAGTATGGCCCATTTCATCACTGTAATTAGAAACTTCTACCGGTTTTTAACCGCGGAAAAAATAATTAGTAAAGATCCAACCGAAAATATTAAAAGCCCTAAATTACCCCAGAAATTACCTGTTTTTTTAACTGAAGAGGAAGTAGCTAATTTATTAGATATTGATTTAAATAATGCCTATGACTATCGAAATAAAGCCATGCTAGAGCTAATCTATGCTACTGGAATGCGCGTTAGTGAATTAGTTAATCTAACACTAGTAAATCTAGATTTAGAAAATGACTATATCCGGATTATGGGCAAGGGGAGTAAAGAAAGAATTATTCCGCTTGGCGATACTGCTATTTATTATTTAGAAAAATACTTAAACGACTATCGTCTACAACTACTTAAAAAATTACCAAGCAATTATGTCTTTATTAATAATCATCGGCAAAAAATATCGCGTCAAGGCTTTTTTAAAATCGTTAAAAAAGAATGCTTAAAACATGGGATTAAAAAAAACATTAGCCCCCATATCTTGCGCCATTCATTTGCTACTCATTTATTGTCTCATGGCGCTGATTTAAGGGTGATTCAGGAGTTATTGGGGCACGAAGACATCTCAACAACCCAAATATATGCTCATTTAGTAAATGATAAAATTAAAAAAGATTATGATCATCATCCTAGAAGCCATCATCAAGACTAAAAACTCTTTGTTTAGTTGCTAGTTAACATAATATATATTATACGAACTTAATTGTATTAATTTTTATTCCTTATTAGAGGTGGTTTTTCACCTACTAATATCTTATTGGGCTATTAATTGTTGCTCTTAAATAATTTAAATCAATTTTTAAATTATTTTTTTATTTTTTTATTTTATAATAATTTATTAATTATATTAACTTCTATTACTTTTATTCTTATATATAAGGCTGTAGTTTGCATCGAGCAAAAAAAGACAGACATTAGTCTATCTTCATTACCGATTTGATTCATACCCCATTCTGCTCAAAAAAGATAATAGGGGGTATGAGTTAAAAATTTATACTTTACGTGATTCGATCTCCGCAATCTTTTCTAATACTTCTGAGGCGTTACTTTTATTTAATTCGGAATAATTAAGTTCGCGTAGCGCTTGAACTTTTATTGTATTTAGCTGTTGAGTCCGACTCAATTTTTCTTCGTTTTTTTGTTCAATTTCTTGCACAAATCTTTTATGACTCTCAGATAGCTTACTACGGCTCGCTCCCCCATTATTATATAAATTTAATGCTGTATATAAGATTCCTTCAAAAATAAATTGTTTATCTTCTTGAAACTTAAAATCTTCCGGATTAGTAAAACCAGTTGTTTTGCTCATATAACCAAAAATATATTTAATTTCAGGAACATTATCTAATGATTGTAATAAATGATATAAATATAATAATGCATAATAGTTCTCTGAATTGTTATCATCAACTAATTTTTCTTTTAAAAGTAGTGTTATATCAGAAATTAATGTTTGTGATTCGCGGTTTAAACCTTTTAAATCAAAATGAGTATCTAAATCAGAGGTATTTTTAACCCCTTGGTTAAGTCGAGACTCAACCGCCATTAAATAATCAGTACTAACCTTGATAGCTTCTATATCGCCATCATCGGCATTCTCAATATCTAAAAGTTTAAATAATAATAATTTCTTTTCTTTAGGCCATTTATTTATATTATTTAATTCTAAATAATTATAAACCATCTGGCGGGAAACTCCTAAATACTTTGCTAATCTAACTTTGGAAATACCTAATTCTTGAAATAATTCATTCAATTTTAGCATTTCATTCATCACTACTCTCTTCTAATATTATTTTACAATATAATTATATCTAGTTAACAGAATAATGTCAACAAAAGGTAAATAATATTATTAATTATAAATACCATAACTTTTGCTTATTTTTTCTTACTTCTTTTACAATACCACTCCCAAGGCATTCTTCACCTAAATAAAAGACACAGGCCTGACCAGGAGTTACCGCTTTAGAACGGCCTGGATATTTTACTATTATCTCATTATCAGATATATATTCTAATTCAACTGGATGATCAAGACCACGATAACGAAACTTCGCTGTACAAAAAGTTGGTTTTGTACTACTAACAAAGTTTACCTGATCAACCAAACATTCATCAGAATATAAATACTCACTTTCTTCCCCAAAGGTAATATATAAAATATTCTTCGTAACATCTTTACCACAAACAAAATGTCTTTTTTCTGAGCCGCTAATACCTACTGCCCTTCTTTGACCAATTGTATAGTTCATTAAACCATTATGTTCACCAATCAACTCATTATTATCAATATTAATAATGGGGCCTGGATTAGGCTTTAAATAGTTATTTATGAACTGCTGGTAGTTTCTTTCGCCAATAAAACATATTCCGGTTGAATCTTTCTTTTTGGCCGTTATTAAATTAAGTTCTTGGGCAATCTCTCTAACCGCTTGTTTTGTTAAATCACCAACGGGAAATAAAACATCTTTTAACTGATTTGGCGATAATTGCGCTAGAAAATAAGTCTGATCTTTATTTAAATCAAGCCCTCTTAATAATCGATTACCACTAATTCTAGCATAATGACCAGTCGCTATTTTTTCCGCGCCTAATTTTTTTGCTTCACTAATAAAAGCATCAAATTTAATATACTTATTACACATTAAATCAGGATTAGGGGTACGGCCCAATTTTAACTCAGCTAAAAAGTAAGAAAAGACATGATCCCAATACTCTTTAATAAAATCAACGCGATGCAAAGGAATAGCTAAAGTTTCACAGACTTTTTTAGCATCATTATAATCTTGTTCTTGCGGACAAATATCATTATTAAAAGTTGGATTCCCGGCAATATCATTATTTAAAGCAGCATCCCAATTGCGCATAAAAAGACCAATTACTTCATAGCCTTGCTTTTTTAATAAATAAGCCGCAACCGAAGAGTCTACTCCCCCACTCATTCCTATAACAACCTTTGTCAATCTAATCACCAATCTAACTAACTAATATTATATCATAATTTATTTTATCAAATAAGAAGAAAAGTAGCAGTTAATTATTAATGACATATCAAAAAAAACAAAGTATAATATATAATAAAAAAAGGAGTATTTTATGAATATAAAAAATTCGGAGAAAATAAGTGATCAAGTTATAGAAGAACAAAAAAACGCCCATGCATTACAAGAAGTTAGTGATACAAAAGTCTTTATTATTCGTTTACTAATAAGAATTCTAAATGAAGCCGATCTCGTTTGTGATGAAATCAATGAAAACTATGGGGAAATTAAAGAATACATAGAAATTCCATGCCACAAAGAAGAAATTATTGTTAGTACAAATTGCGACTGCCGGAAAAATCTTAACTTAAATTATTTAAATCAAACTAATAAGCTAAGAAAAAGATATGTTATTTTCAAATCTATATGCGATAGTTTTGGTATAATATTTAATTTTAGAGAAGATCGAGTATTTGTTCCTGAAACGAAAAAAGAAGTAATAGTATTTACTCTAGATTATAAAATACCTAGTCACTTAATTCAATCAGATGAATATTTAAATCTTGCAGGAATGACAAATAAATTTGATGCCCTTATTTTGGAAAATTCAAACCATTAGTGACACCCATTTACAATTGTTATATAATATGGTAAATTATTAATAGATAAAAATTGAGGTGAAACATGAAAAAAAGAACCCAAAAAATAATTACTTGGATTATGCTCTTAGCAATGGTCATGGGGACTCTGGCTAGTATTTTTGTTTATCTTATTTAAAAAGCTCCCAACCGGGAGTTTTTATTTGTTCTTTTTTAATATGTCTCTTATTTCTTCAAGCAGTTTAACATCTTCACTTTTTACCGGTACTGGTTTTGGTTTTGGTTCTTCCTTACGAATTACTTTATTGACAATTTTAACAATCACAAAGATACAGAAAGCAACAATTAGAAAATCTATTACACTTTGAATAAATAATCCATATTGAATCACCGCATCATTAAATTTAATTGTTAAGTTAGTGAAATCTAACCCACCGACTATCATCCCTATTATAGGCATTAAAACGTTATCAACTAAGGACGCAACTATTTTACCAAAAGCGGCCCCAATAATAACTCCGACTGCTAAATCCATTACACTACCACGAGCAATGAATTTTTTAAATTCATCAATAAATTTTATTTTTGGTTTCTTTTCTTTCATTAATTAAGTCTCCTTCTAAAATAAGTATAATATTTTTAATAAATTATTTCAAGATGATAATTTATTGGCCCTTACTTTGAAGACGGTGACGATCACTTGGATCAAGACTTTTTTTCCTTAAGCGAATATCAGTTGGGGTTATTTCAACTAATTCATCCTCTGCGATAAATTCTAAAGCTTCTTCTAAGCTAAATATCTTCGGCGGGGTCAATACAATTGCATCATCAGCTCCAGAACTTCTAGTGTTAGTTAATTGTTTATTCTTACAAGGATTAACATTTAAATCATTATCTTTATTATTAATCCCAATAATCATTCCGATATACACTTCGGTGGCCGGATTGACAATTAAAGTTCCACGATCACTTAGATTCCATAGTGAGTAACCCATTGTCTTACCATTTTCCATTGAAACTAAAACCCCGTTTTTACGACCCACAATTTTACCAGCATATGGTTTATATGAATCATAACTACGAACCATAGTACCTTCACCACGGGTTGCATTAATAAATTGACTACGGTAACCTAGTAAGCCTCTAGTTGGCGCTAAAAAGACTAATTTAGTATATTCTAAGTTTGATTCAATACTCTGCATAATCCCTTTTTTCTCATTTAAGGCATTAATTACAGTCCCACTATATTCATCTGGTAAAGTAATCATTACTCTTTCAAATGGTTCACATTTATGACCATCTATTTCTTTCAAGATTACTTCTGGTTTAGAAACCGATAATTCATAACCTTCTCGGCGCATATTTTCTAATAGAATTGATAAATGCAGTTCGCCCTTACCAAATACTTTATAGCCTTCAGCACCCTCAATCATTTCATATTTCAAGCCAACATTAGTTTCTAATTCTCGGTCTAAACGATCCTTAATATGACGAATTGTTACAAATTTTCCAACACGCCCCGCAAAAGGACTTGAATTAACTAAAAAGTTCATTGATAAGGTAGGTTCATCAATACTTATTAATTCCATTGGAACAACTTGATCTTTATCACAAATTGTCTCCCCAATTGAAATATCACTTATTCCCGCTATTGCTACGATATCACCATAATAAGCTTCTTTTACTTCAACTCTTTTAATTCCTTCATTAACAAATAGTTTAATTATTTTAGCAGTAGTTACTCTTTTTTCACCATGGGCAACTGCTACGGTTTGACCAACTGTAATTTTACCTTTAAAGATTCGGCCTATTCCTAAACGACCAATATAATCATCATATTCTAATGATGATACTTGCATTTGCAAAGGATCATTTTCATTACCACTATAAGGTTTAATTTGATTGATAATCAAATCTAACAATGGAGCCATATCTTCATTCTCATCATTTTTATTTAACCTAGCAATGCCATTTTTAGCAACACCATAAATAATTGGAAAATCCAATTGCTCATTAGTCGCATTAAGACTCAAAAACAAATCAAAAGTCAAATCAACAACTTCTTCACTTCGTTCATCTTTTTTATCAATCTTATTAATAAATAGAATTGGATTTAAACCAAATTCCAAAGATTTTTCTAAGACAAATCTCGTTTGGGGCATTGGTCCTTCAGCTGAATCAACTAATAAGATAACCGCGTCAACTGTCCGCATAATTCTTTCTACTTCTGATGAAAAATCAGCATGTCCAGGAGTATCAACAATATTTATTTTTATTCCTTGGTATCTAATTGAACAGTTTTTAGAATAGATTGTTATTCCTCTTTCTCGTTCAAGATCGTTACTATCCATAACTTGTTCAACAATTTCATCGCGCTCATTAAAAACTCCAGTTTGTTGCAATAAAGCATCAACTAGAGTTGATTTACCAGCATCAACATGGGCAATAACTGCCACATTTATTATTTTGTCCACAAAAAGCACCTCATAATCTAATTTGCATACCGCATAATAATAACACTATTTAACTAAAATTTAAACAAAAATCGCAAAAAAAAAGCAAATTTTCGTTGCTTTTATTCTTTAATCTCAAAATCTTCTAACATTCCGTTATCGGCTAAGATCTTATTAACTTTTTCAGTTGCGCTATTTAGTTTGTCACTACAGATTTTAGCAATCTTCATTGCTTCACTATATTTATTAATTGCCTTATCTAAATCAATACTCCCGTTTTCTAATTCTTTGACAATTTTTTCTAATTCTAATAGCATTTCTTCAAAAGTTTTTTCTTTCTTTTCCATTATTTTTCAATCTCCTTTACTTCTGCTTTAATTTTTCCCTTAAATAATTTTATATTTATTTGGTCATTTACTTTAACATCATTAAACGAATTTATTACTTTACTATTATATTCTATAATACTATAGCCTTTTTCTAATACTTTTAACGGATTAAGTGCTTGTAATATTTTGATATTAGTCTCAAACCGGTTTTTCGTATTAATAATTTTGTTTTGAACAAATTTGTTCATTGTTTCTAATAAATTATCAAGTTTCTGTTCTTTAACTTCATACATTGCCAAAGGATTTTTTAAAACGTAAGAATTTTTACTGTTATTTAAACGAACTTTACCTTTATTAATAAGGTTATTAATATTTTCATTAATTCTTATTTGATATTGATTTAATAAATTAAAAATATCAATCATATTTGGTACTGCAAGTTCGGCTGCCCCGGTTGGGGTTGGCGCTCTTAAATCGGCAACATAATCAGCAATTGTAAAATCAACTTCATGACCAACGGCACTAATAATTGGGATTTCACTAGCAAAAATAGCCCGGGCCACAATTTCTTCATTAAAAGCCCATAAATCTTCAATTGATCCCCCACCCCGACCACAAATAATTAAATCTAAATTATATGTCTGAGCTTTATTTATTTGCTTAACGATTCCTTCTTTGGCCCCTTCACCTTGGACTAAGGTCGGAAAGATAATTGTTTCGCAAATTGGATAACGTCTTCTAATTGTACTTAAAATATCCTTGACTGCGGCGCCGGTTTGAGCCGTAATAATACCGATGCGTTGCGGATATTTTGGGATTGGCTTTTTGTACTTACTATCAAATAATCCTTCACCTGCTAGTTTTTGTTTTAGTTTTTCAAATTCTAAATACAAATTACCTAACCCATCAACCGTCATTTTTTCAATATATATTTGATAATTACCAGTTGCTTCATAAACACTAATCCGCCCTTCAACTAAAACATTCATCCCATCTTCTGGGACAAAATCTAAACTTTGGGCAGCGTTCATAAACATAACCGCATTTAAGCGACTATTTTCGTCTTTTAACGTAAAATACAAATGACCTCTCGTATGACTTTTAAAATTTGATATTTCTGCTTTAAGATATACTTTCTTTAAATGCGTATCGCGATCAAAAAGCGTTTTAATATATTTATTTAAGTCACTAATATTTATATATTTTGGTTCCATCAGGCGTTAATAATCCGATCTAAAACAGCATTAATAATCTTTCTAACTGCATCATCACTGTATGTTTTTGCTAATTCTATTGCTTCATTAATTACGACCACTTCTGGTGTATCAGTATACTTTAATTCATAGATGGCCATTTTTAAAATAGCCGCCCCTGTTTTATCAATCCGGTTTATATCCCAGTTTTTTATATGAGTATTTGCTAGTTCAACAATTTCTTTATTATGAGTAATAACCCCATAAACAATTTCTCGAACAAACTCATTATCAATCTCAAGGTTCTCGGTAATTAAATTTTCTAAGTTTGACTCATATTTGCTGTTTTTAAACATTTCTTCTTGATAAAGAATAATCATACATTTTTCTCTTAATTCAC
>CAYSZU010000016.1:0-18249 GCA_964435635.1 uncultured Muribaculaceae bacterium | reverse complement strand
GGTTAATGAATTACAAACTACAATGCAAAACGCAATGAAAGATCTTGGGTCCGATAATGAAATGATAAAGAATGCGATGGTTACTGATTTTGCCGATAATACTGACAGTTTAATGAACCACATTGATGGTAGTATGATTAATTATATTGATGAGACAGGAAGGACGCAAAGTAAAAATCTGGGCGAATTAATGAAAGGCATTAAGAAAGTTGCTGAAAGGTACTCATATGAACAAAAAATAGCGGCTGACAAGGTTAGAACAAGAATTGAAGAGGCTAAAAAAACTGATGATAAGAAATAATAAAGAATAAATAAAGGAGGAATAAAAAGGTGAATAATTATTTGATTCCGGCTAATTCAAAAAAGTCGATGTTGATCTTAGGAATATTTAATAAAGTTGATCTGGTTGTCTTCTGTACAGGAGTTACCATTAGCACTTTATTATTAGTAATGATTAAAACATCTGATCTTAGCAAACTGTTATTAATGATATCGCCGGCATTATTTTCCACCTTAATGATAATGCCAACCCCGCCATATCATAACGTGATGACTTTACTTGGTAACATCTTAAGGTATTATACGGGAATAAAAAAATATTATTGGAGAGGTTGGTGTGCGAGCTATGATGAACAATCAAAACGCGATAAACGTTCCTAGTTCTAGTCCTTTTACGGAGGACTGGATGCCGATTAAGCAAATCTTAAACGGAATGATTCAACTAGATAATGGTTATTATGTTACTGGTGTAAAAGTGGCACCTAAAAATATCTTTATTTTAGATAAAGGAGCACAAGATAACATAATATTCAATTTACGTAATTTTTATAATATTATTGATTATGAATTCTGGTTAATTATTGCTGATCGACCAGTTGATATCAATTTGTATTTATCACACTTACAAATATTATATTCAAAGACGACAAATGGTGTAATTAGAAAACTTATTATGCAAGATATTAATAAAGCAAATATGTTTATGGGCGCCGAATATAATGTCGTTGATACAGAGTATTATATTATGTTTAAAGAGAAGAAATTGGAGATTGTGCAAAAGCGAATTAGCAATTTAATTGCGACTTTAGCTAATTGTCAAATCAATTCAACCCAAGTTTCTAATGATGATATTAGAATGATTTTAGATAATTTCTTAAACGGTGGAATGACATCGAATTTTGGGACGGTGATGATTTAATGGCAATTAAAAGCGAAATAGCTCCTAAAGGGATGCATTT
Source organism: uncultured Muribaculaceae bacterium (assembly GCA_964435635.1). Classification (GTDB taxonomy): domain Bacteria; phylum Bacillota_I; class Bacilli_A; order RF39; family UBA660; genus DAOOOU01. The sequence goes on along the minus strand of CAYSZU010000016.1, from coordinate 17,011 downwards.
TAAACCAACTGAGTTTCAAATCAGCAATAAGTATGCCACTATTTTATCAGTAATTAGTTATCCAAAATATATCGATTATGGCTATTTATCAAATATTTCAAATGTTATTGGGGTAAAAGTTGTGGCTAAACATATTCCAATTGAATTTTCGGTTTTACAAAGAATGCTCAATAAAGAAATAGCGGATTTAAAAATGCGTTATCAAACTGAAAATGATAAGACAATTCAGGAAAGAATTAGACAAGATTATGAATCGTTAGAGCAGTTTATTTCAATGCTCGCTTCAACTCAAGCGCGAATCTATGATTTTCAGCTACATGTGATGATTACTGCTAATAGTCAAGAAGAATTAGAAATGCGTAAAATTCAAGTCCGTAGTTATATTGATGCGATGGGGATGAGAGCAGTACCGTTGATGTTTGAACAAGAAAAAGTATTAAAGTCAATGATTCCAATCTTTCCAAAGCAAGATATTGAAAAAAGAATTGGAACACCAATTCCTTCAGTAACAATTGCGGCGATGTATCCGTTTGTTTTTGATAGTATTAAGGACCCGGAAAATGCTACTTTATTAGGGGTGGATTTTTCCGGCGGGGTAGTATTGTTTAATCAATTCTTATATAAAATTAAAAAAGAACATAATCGAAACAATGCGAATGTAATTATTTTAGGTACTTCTGGAAGTGGTAAATCAACCGCCGCAAAATTACTAATTCGTAGTCATATTAGAAACGGCTATAAAGTCGTTGCGATTGACCCTGAAGGAGAATTATCAGAAATGTGTAGTCTAGTTGGGGGAAGTTTCCTTGACTTAGGCAAAGGTGGTAATTTTGGGATGATTAATCCTTTAGAAATTGTCATGGATGCTGACGAAGACGATATTTCACAAGGGTTAGGTTATACAGTGTTAACTCGAACAATTCAATCATTAAAAGCTTTCTTAAAATATTATTCACCTTCAGTTGAAGATGATGTCTTAACAATGTTTAGTGAAATTGTTCAAGATACATATAAACGTTATAAAATAGATTTTGAGACTGACTTTAGTAAGTTTTCATCAAAAGATTTTCCAACTTTTGATGATGTTTATGCAACAATTAAAGGCCGTTTATTATCAATGCCGGATCGAACAAGGGAAAGAGACGTTATGGAAAGACTAGAGTTAAAAATAAGACCCTTAGTTAAAGAATTAAGATATTATTTTACTGGTCATACAACATTAGAAATTGATAGTGATTTTATTGTTTTCAATATTAAAGAATTAATGAATTCTGATGAGAATATTCGTAATGCCTTGTTCTTTAACATCTTAAAGTATGCTTGGGGCCTATGTTTAGACCGAGCAATAACTTCTATTTTATCAGTTGATGAAGCGCATGTTTTATTATCTAGTCGAAATGAATTAGGAGCAGAATTTTTAGCCCAAATTCAAAGAAGAAGTCGAAAGTATAATGCGGGAACAATTATAATTACTCAGCAACCAACCGACTTTGCGGCGCCTAATTTAATAATGCACGGGAAAGCAATCTTTGATAATGCTTCATATTATTTAATAATGGGATTAAAGAAACAAGCGGTTGATGACTTAGCTAAATTAATTGATCTTAATGAAAATGAAATAGATAGCATAAAATACTATAATCAAGGTGAAGCATTATTTGTCTGTGGTAGTCGAAGAATGCGAATTCATGTCATTTGTACTCAAGAAGAATTAGATTTATTTGGTTCGGGTGGCGGACTATAAGATTAAGTTGATATTAAAATATCAACTTTTTTTATTATTTTTGATATGATATAATAGTGCTAATATAGATATTAAAGTAGGTGGTAGCCATGGACGAACAAGAAAAAAATAATCCGCAAAATAATCCTTCCGAACAAAGTAATGTTTCTCCTGAACAAGCTGCTGCGCAAGAACAAAAAGCCGAAGAACATGAAAGTAATAAAAAGACCGCTAAAGTTGCAATAAAAGCGGCGGAAACATATTTTACAGGTAGCGGTGGAGCTATTACTGATACGGTTGCTAATACCGCCGTTGGGGAACAAATATTAGACAAAGCAGCTACTGTTATTGATAAATCACCAGTCGCTAATAAAGCAAGTCAAGCCCTAAATGACTCTGGGATGATTGATGTTGCCGATCAAGGAATTAGTATGATGGGTGGCGGAGCTGGAAAAGCAGCTGGTGCAGCTGGTGGTGCAGCTGGTGGTGCAGCAGGAGGTGCAGCAGGAGGTAATGCCGCAAACGCAGCAGGTGGAGCAGGTAAAGGCCTTGCTCCAGGCGCAACGCCACAACAACCAGGGGCAAATAAAGCGCCACAACAACCAGCAAAAGCTAATAAACCGAAGGCGCAAGATGGTGAATATGATCCGGATTATATTAAAGAATCTAGAGAAAACCAAGAGAGCCAAAGAGTTCAAGAAGAAGCCCAACAGCGAATTGAAGAAGCCGCTCAACAAAGAAATGATGAAGCGGAACAAAAAGCGGCCCAACAGCAAGCAGAAGAGGAATCTTCAGCGGAAGAGGCCCAAGAAGAGGCCGTTGAACAAGTTACTGAAAAAAAAGATAAAGAAGAAAAAGAAAAGAAAGAAAACGCTATTTGGACCTTTATGAAAATGAATCCAACGGCGACTTTAATAATTCTTTCGGTTGTCTTATTAATTCTTGTTTTTGCAGCTTTTATTTTGATAATCGTTTTACAAGGCGAAGGAAAAGGAAGTGGCGATAACACTCCTTCTGGTTGGAATTGTGAATATACTGCTGATGGTCAAACTTATAGCAATGTTGAAGTTGAACTAGTTAATTGTCATGCTACTGAGGATAGTTTTGAAGTCTTAGAAACAATTCCTTTAGAAAAATATGTCTTAGGAGTAGCTTTAGCAGAAGCTGGTGAAAGCACGGCTGATGAGGCTTTAAAAGCCCAAATAATCGCGGTCCGTAATTTTGCTTTTACAAGAAATAAGGGGATGTGTCCAGGTAATGCTGATGATTGTTTTTATGGTTATAATGCAACTACTAACAAGATTCGGATGAGAGCTTGTACTAATGACCAAGTGTACTGGGATTATCGTGATGATATATATAAAGTTGAAGGAACCGTTGCATTATATTCTCCCGAGGTGTTAGCCAGCACACCAAATGCTAAGTTATGGAAAAGCGCTTTATCAGAAGGCCGAATAGCCCATGTAGAAGCCCTAGCTAGTGAAGTGGCAGGTAAATTCCTACTTAGTCCTTCTGATCAAATAGTAGCAACAAGTTATACTTCGGTCGAAACAGATAAATTTATTAATTTTGCGGCGGAAGGATATGACTATACCCAAATATTACTAAGTGTTTATGGTACATCAAATACTGTTAGTAGCGCGGATTGTGAATATTCGACTGGTACAGGAACTGTTGCTTCGGGTGATTATGCTAATTGGAAGCAGTATGATCCGGCTTGGCGTTCAACTAGAATTGGGACATGTACTTTAGGTAGAGTAGGTTGCTTTATTACTTCTGTTGCAATTCAAATTGCTCGTTCTGAAGCCCAAACTAATTTAACCGTTTTTGATCCAGGAACATTTGCTAAAGCCTTAAATAGCAATGGCGGTGTTGCCTTGAATTGTAATTATATGGGTGTTGGTTATGTTCAAAAAATAGTTCCTAGCGCTTCCCAAGTATCAAGTGAAAGTATCTATGGAAAATCAAAAAGTCAAATTTTGACTTACTTAAAAACTAAAATCGAATCAGGATGTCGGATGGTTGTTGAAGTAAAAGGTCATGGCACAGCATCTTCAACCGGGCAACATTGGGTGGCAATAGATGATATCTCAACAAGCAATTCAAATTATACTAGATTATTTATGTGGGATCCGGGCAGTCAAAACACTGATTTGTTCGGGACTTGGGGTAATCGGATTACAATTGCCAAATGTTTTAAATTCTAAGGAAGGAAGGGAAAGAAATGGAAAAAACACCACCAAAAGTAGCAATAATAATTGTTGTCGGGTTACTTATTTATGCAGTGATAATTGGTTTAATCTTTTATGGTAAAGAAGAGGAGCCGAAAAAACCTGATGATAAAAAACCGGAGGTTATAGTTGATTCTGACTTTCTTTATCTGATTCTTTCTCCTGGAACTTTCTGGCAATATAAAAATGGACAATGGTCAGAAGGAAACGACAAAAGTATCTATCGTACTAATCAATTTCTAGTTTATAATGATAATAGTTATGTTGGTAAATATTATTTTTCTTACAATGAAAAATGGTATTTATTTGATCAAGATGATAATTTTTATAATTATGAGATTGGGGCTAACATAATTGGTTTATATGGGAACTTTCCTTATATAGTATCAAGTTTTATTAAAGAACAAGCCGATACTAGTGATTGGAATTATATAAAAGATTATCTTGCTACAAAAGAAATTAGTACTACTTTTACGGATTTAAATCCGCAAAAAATATTATTTGATTATGATGGTGATTCAATTCTAGAAACCATTTACATTACCTCTAACGCTTTTAATTCAACCTTAGAAGCTAATAAAACTTTTGGTTATGTTTTTGCTTATGATGATGGTAAGTATCTTGATATATATGGTTATACAGGTCATGCTGATGATATATTTAATGTGTGTAGTCCAACGGTACAGAATATAATTGATATTGATGTTAACAAGCAAGCAGCACTAGTAGTAAGATGTGATGAATTCAGTAGTGGTGGGACTTGTCAAACCTTATTTCAATATCAAGATGGGAAATTCATTCAACTAAAAACTTGTGATTAAATAGGCTAGTAAAATAGTTGCCTATTTTTCCTTTTATATAGTATAATATTTATAGTTATGGCGGTGAGAAGACAATGAAATTTAGAGTATCTTCCAGAGATTTACTAATATTTGGTATTTTTTGTTTCATTTTATTATATTTGTGTTCAATAGCGGTCGTTAACTTTATTTCCTTTGGGGAACAAGGTGAGTTTTCTGGTTTAAATCCTTTTCCTGGCTTTATGGGAGATAATTTACCAGTGACCTTAACTTTATTTTTTATCGCTTTGATTGTTATTTTTAGTAGTGTATCTTCATATATTTTTGATAAAGAAAAATCTGGTTTCGGTTTTAAGATAGGCGAAAAGGATGGTAAAGGTTATTCAAGATGGGCAAAGGATTATGAAATGAAAAAAGCCTCTAAGGTTGAGATGGTTATTCCCCTTGATAATGTTGCAAAAGCAGCTGGAGCACCTTTAATTAATACCGGTAAAAAAATATGGGTCGATAATGGTGAATACCACAGTTTGGTAATTGGGTCTTCTGGATCAGGTAAAACAGAGTGTGTGGTTAAACCAATGGTTAATCTTTTGGCAAAAAAAGGTGAAAGTATGGTTATCACCGATCCTAAGGGTGAAATATATCGTTATGGCGCGGATTATTTGAGACAACAAGGATATAACGTTATTCTTTTAAACTTCCGTGAAACTCAAAATGGTAATGCTTGGAATCCATTAACTTTACCTTATCAATATTATAAAAATAGTAATGTTGATAAATCAACAGAGTTATTGGACGATGTGGCCTTAAACATTTTATACGATCCTAATAATAAAGGTGAGCCGTTTTGGGAAAAAAGTGCCGCCGATTATTTTTCTGGTTTAGCTTTAGGTCTTTTTCAAGATGCTAAAATCGAAGAAATAAATCTAAACTCAATTAATTATATGAGTACCGTTGGCGAAGAAAAATTTGCGGCAAGTAATTATGCCAAGGAATATTTTAGTCTCAAAGGCGAATCTTCAAGTCCTTATGTTTTCGCTTCGAATACAATTAATGCCCCAGTGGAAACAAAAGGTGGAATCTTATCGGTATTTAGACAAAAGATTAGACTTTTCTCTTCACGAGAAAATCTTAGTGAAATGTTATCTTATAGTGATTTTGATATGCGAACGATTGGGGCAGAAAAAACGGCCGTTTTCATTGTAATTCATGATGAAAAAACTACTTATCATGCTTTGGCTACTATTTTTATTAAGCAATGTTATGAAAGTTTAATTGATGTTGCCCAAGAAAATGGTGGTAAATTACCATTCAGAACTAACTTTATTCTTGATGAGTTTGCTAATATGCCACCACTTAAAGATGTAGATGCGATGGTTACAGCAGCTCGAAGTAGATTAATTAGATTTACGCTAATTATTCAAAACTATGCTCAGTTAAATGATGTATATGGTAAAGAAGTGGCTGAAGTTATTAAAGGTAACTGCGGTAATACAATTTATCTAATTAGTACGGAATTAGCTGCCCTTGAAGAGATAAGTAAGATGTGTGGTGATGTTCAATCAGCTGAAAAAGATAAAACATCAAGTACGCCTTTAGTTACCGTAACTGATTTACAAAAAATGAAATTATTTGAGGCAATTATAAAAAGATTGAGAATGGATCCTTTTAAAACAAAACTAACCCCAGATTTTAAAATGGAGTGGGGAATAAAAAGAGAACTGGCTAATTATCCGGTTAGAGAAAGAAAAGAAATCCAACTTTTTGATATTAAGGCTTTTGTAAAAGAAAAGAAACGTCAAAAGATGCTTGATTCACTTGATAGTACAACCCCAACGATGAATGATTTTGAAAATCCTTTTGCGATGCCAGGACAAATGGATCGAAATCGAGATGTCAAACCACAAAGCATTGATATTGATGCGGTAATAAAGGATATTGATCGTAAGATAGCTGAGCTTGATGCCGAAGAGGCTAAACAAAAGGCAATGCTTAATAAATCTGATAATAATAAAGAGAAATTGGCTAAGCTACAAGATCAAAAACAACCGCCAAAAGAAGAGGTTGGGCCAAATGAAGCACTTGATATTTTCGGTTCACCACCAACTAGTATAGAGAAGGTAGTTCCAGAAGAAGAAAAACCGAAAAAAGAAACAATAGTTATTCCTGGTAATAAAGCAGATTTGTTAGATAATCTTGCTAGTGCTAATTATAATATTTATAATGAGGAAGTTAAAAACCAGGCTCCTAAGGTAGAAGAAAAGATTTTACCACCTAAAAAAGAGCAACAGGAAGATTTACCGAAACCAAAAATAAACGTTGACGTTGATAGTGTTATTGTTAACGACAGTGTTGTTTCTGATGATGAATTCTTTGATGATTTCTTTGGTGAATAATATTCAGGTGTAGCACTCATAATAATTATGAGTGCTTTTTTTAACTAAATATATTATAATGAACATGTGATGATTATGATATTAAACTTATTTAATAACTTGTTAACAGCGGTTGGTAGTTTCGGCATAATTTTTTGTTGTTTAATCATTGTTTTAGAGTCAATAATACCAGTTATCCCTTTGGGATTATTCATTGCGATTAATTTTATAATCCTCGGTAACCTTTGGGGCTTATTAGTTTCTTGGTTATTTACCGTAATTGGTTGTATGGTGTCTTTTATAATATTTAGACATGGTTTTAAGAATTGGTTTAATAAAAATGCTCGTTCGAAAAAGCAAATTGCTAGTATTATGAAATATATAGATAAAATGACAATGCCTCAATTAGTATTACTTTTAGCAATTCCTTTTACGCCAGCTTTTGCTGTTAATATAGCGGCAGGATTATCACAAATAAGCCGCCGTAAGTATTTTTGGGCGTTAGTTCAAGGTAAAGTTTTTCTAGTCTATTTTTGGGGGGCAATCGGGACTGGTCTAATTGAGAGTATGACTAATCCCACAATTCTTATTAAAATATTCTTATTAGTAGCAGGAGCTTATTTAGTTAGTACTTTTGTTAACAAGAGATATAATATAGAATAGGAGAAATGATAATGGATTATTTAATTGTTATTTTAATAGTCGGCGTAATTGCTTTGTTAATTGCTGTTTTAGTTAAAAATAATGGTGAAGGAAATATTACTGAGCGAATGGGACGGGTTGAAACAAGTATCACTAAAGAAATAGGTGATTTTAAAATAAGTTTTTCGCGTGATTTAAGAACTGATTTTGATAAACTAAACGAGCAAATTGAGAAAAAGCTAATGGATATCAATGATCGCGTCAATGCGCGGCTTGATCAAAACTTTGAAAAGACTAATAAAGCTTTTACTGGGATATTAGAAAGATTATCGAGGATTGATGAAGCCCAAAAAAAGATTGATGGTTTATCTAGCGAAATAATTTCTTTACAAAGTGTCTTAACTGATAAAAAAACTAGAGGTATTTTTGGGGAAGTTAATTTAAATTATATATTGACTAATATTTTTGGTGATAAGAAGACTATTTATAAAACCCAATATAAATTAAGTAATGGTAATATTACGGATGCTATTATTTTTGCTCCTGAGCCATTAGGAAAGATTTGTATTGATAGTAAATTTCCTTTGGAAAACTATCGTAAAATGGTTGACAAAGAATTAACGTCAAGTGAAAGGGAAGCGGCCGTAAAGCTTTTTCATATCGATGTTAAAAAGCATATTGAAGCAATTAGTTCTAAGTATATTATCATTGGTGAAACTTCTAGAGAAGCAATTTTATTTTTACCAGCTGAGGCTATTTTTGCTGAAATTAATGCTTATCATCCGGATTTATTAACATATGCGCATGAAAGAAAAGTGTGGATTACTGGTCCAACTACTTTAATGAGTACCTTATCAATCGTGCAAATGATTGTTAAAAACATGGAAAGAGATAAGTATGCTGAGGTGATTCATACCGAGTTAAACAAACTTAGCTTTGATTTTAGTCGTTATAAAGAACGCTGGGATAAGCTTTCCCGTAGTATTGATTCAGTTAGTAAAGATGTTAAGGATATTAATATTACAACCGAGAAAATAACAAAAAGATTTGATGTAATTAATAGTGTTGATGATCGTTTGATTGAACATATTGAAATTCCTCAAGAGGAAGCAGAAGAAGTAGAAAATTAATAAAAAAGACCGTTTATTTTAAACGGTTTTTTTATAAACTAATACTTGTTTAGAACTGGCGTCACCATTATAATTGCCATAACCATTTAAGTTATAATCGCCATAAGGAGGAACCTGAAGTCTTTAATACGGTTGCTAGAAGACAATTAATTGAAGATAAACCAAAAGGGAAAAAAGTTGATGATGGGATCTTAAATCTTGTTTCAATTATGTATAATAGTGCTTATGAGAATCGTGAGCTGTTTTTAAGGTTACCATCTTGTTCTGAAATGTTAATTGCAATTCAAGATGCAGATGATTTAATTAAATATGCCGGAGCACCAAAAGATATAATTTATTTAAAAATTATTCAAAACATGTTTAAAGAAAAAGATGATATTAATACTTTTGAATCGAGCTTGAAGGGTAGTTCCCAACTAAAAAAATTAGTTAAAGAAATGATTGATTCAAAGGAAAAAAAGGATCCCAAAGAAAATTTAATGGATATGATTGCTAAAACAGTTTTAAAGGCCAAAACTGGTGAATTAGACAAAAAGATTGAAGAATATGCTAATAAGGTGCAGGAAATGATTCAATTCAAAGAAGAACAAACCAAAAGATTTGAGGATTTAGAAAAAATAAGAAAACAAGAAATAGATGAGGAACTTTTAAAGATTAAATTCGGATCTGATGTTTTAATTGCTAAAAAGGAAAGTAAAACCGCATTGGGTAATTTTCAAGATAGCAGTCAATATATTAGAAGAGGGAAAAGTGTTTTTGATGAAGAAAACTGCGAATGGACCGAAGTAGCTGATTTTAAATTCTCTGATGGGATGTTTAGTGAAGCTTTGACAAGGAATATAATCGAGCACGCACCAGATAATAACATTATTGTTTATGAAGATGGATTTGTTTTGGAGACTTTCGATAAATTTAAATTAATAATGATTAGGGATACAGATAAAGATGGAGCAATATTAATCAAATTCTTTATAAATACAGTTTTGTTACCTTCATCTTCATTAATAAGATTAATGGATATAGTTGACTTAATGGCTGGGATCCGTTTAACGGGATCAGACATAAAAGAATTTGAATTAAATGTAAATTGCTTAGTTTACAATAAAAGGACATTTGATACTTTATATTCAAAAATAAAACCAATTGAAGGTCAAGAAAATGTATATTCATTATATTCTCAATATAAAAACAAAAGTTCATTACGTAATTCAAAAGAAATATTTCAGAAAGATATTTTATTTGATAATAAAAATCTTAATAGTATAAGGAGTTTTCTTGCTAATTCAGATGAAATTTCCCAAAAAAACAAAGGACAAGTTTTAAAGAAAACAATTGATGAAGCAACAGGATAAAACCAATAATAATTAATTTAGAAAGGAGTAATAATAATGACTGAACAGCATAAAAGGTATATTAAATTAAAGAAATTTTTAAATCAAGAAAGACCAAATATTTTGATATATTTGATTGATAAGTGTGTTGATAAATATGTTGATAATCTTGTTGAATGTGTTTGGCAATCAAAGGATTGGTTTGCAGCAATTTATGGTGAAGAAGAAGTGCAAACGATTGAAAAGATTTTTAGTCGTTATGGAGGAGGACCGTCTGATTTAGATCATAAACTTAGTTCGGAAGTCTTAGCTTTTGTTATCGAAGAAAGGAACGCAGATTTTAGTATTATTCACCAAGATGGTACTCCTGTTCAAGCAGGTTATGAGTATATCGATGGTTCAGGAGAATATTATCAAGTTCGCTATCCGATTGATGAATACAGTATTTATGATGAATTTGCCCCGAACTGTATCGAAATAGTAAGAAATAATATTAAAGAAGTTCTTAGTTCCAACTGTACTTCAGGTTTGATATATAAGGCAGAAAGTTTAGAAGAGGATTATTCCTGGGGTATGCAAGAACACTCTGGAGATTTAGATAAAATTGGGGCTGGCTGGAGAAATATATTCTATGGTACTCGTTTAATTGATTTAAGCAATTTAGAAGTGCTTGACATTTCGAAAGAACGTTTTGCTTTTTGTTCATCACCTATGAGTTTGCTCTTGCATGCCCACATGCTATTAAACTATCATGAAATTTTATTAAAATCATATCTTGAATTAAAGAAATATCATCTTGAACCAAGTTTGGAAATAGTTGATGAGATGATTAAAAGAATTAACGAAGCCTCGATTTATACGCTTGGTGAAATAATAACTGAATGTGAAAGCGTTGATAAATTAATTATCTTTACTGTGGCTTTAAGAGGAGCTAAAGATCCATATATTAAAAAAACGGGAACGTATTGTTTACAATATATGTTTACTGATGATGCTGATGAAAAAAAATATTATCAAGATTGCTTAAGAGCTTTTGATGATACGAATCGTATCAAAGAAGATGATCTTGCCGTGAGGTCTAGTGAAGCAAATGTTGGCCAAAAGATTCTTGCTTCTGTTACTTCTGATGGTTTTAACGATAACTCTTTTAATAATATCGAAATCATTTATAAATATTTAATTTCAGGAGCTGATTTAGAAGTTAAAGATAGTAAAGGGTTTATTAGTTTAATGCATTGTGCTAGTAAGGGATATATTAACACTCTGAACTTATTAATTAAATTTGGGGCTGATATGAATGCTCAAAATAATTATTTAACAACGTCCTGCGCTTGGGCAGCACGTCATAAACATAAAAAAGTTGTTGAGGAATTAGCCTTTATGGGCGCTGATGTTAATATACCATGTTTAGATGGTGATACAGCTTTAATATCAGCAACTAGGCATTTTTGCTATGATGAGATAAATATTCTATTAAACTATGGGGCTTATGTTAATTTAGCTAATAATAAAGGCGAAACTCCGCTTTCCATTGCGCTAGCTTCACGTGATAAAACAAAAACCATGTAGCAAGTCGCTGTAATTCGAAACTATAGTGAAATATTAGGGCTTAATATCGCTGAACCAGAAGAAGTTAAGAGCACCAAAGAAGAGATTCAAAAACAGTTGAAATTAACTAGTGATAAAATCATAGATTATGCGAAGAACAAATAATAAGTTCTTCGCCCTTTTTATCGATTGTGTAGTATAATGAGTGGGGTGAAATAGATGGAACGTTTACAAAAAGTTATTGCGAGTAGTGGTTATACCTCACGTCGTAAAGCAGAAGAATTAATTAAAAAAGGTCAAGTATATGTTAATGGTGAGCAAGTAAAGGAACTAGGAACAAAAGTATCATTATCTGATATGGTTGTTGTTGAGGGGGTTACTTTAACTCAAGAAAAGAAGGAATATTATTTACTTAATAAGCCAAGAGGTTATATTTGTAGTTTAGCTGATGAGAATAAAAGACAAATCGTTACTGATTTAATCGATACTAAAGCGCGTATATTTCCAGTAGGTCGGTTAGATTATGATACAACGGGTTTACTATTATTAACTAATGATGGTGAACTAGCTAATAAATTAATGCACCCTTCTAATAATATTAGTAAAAAATATGTTGCTAAGATAGAAGGGGTTTTATCAATGGCTGAATTATTTAAGATAAAAGCCGGGTTAGATATTGATGGCGTAAAATGTATTCCCCAACGGGTTAAAATCAAAAGCAAAGATGCAACTAAAAATATTTCAATTATCGAAATAACGATTGTTGAAGGACGTAAACATATTATCAAACGAATCTTTGAAAGAGTTGATCATGCCGTAATAAAACTTAAAAGAGAAGAGTATGCTTTTCTTAATGTTAAGGGATTAAACTCTGGTGATTATCGCCCTTTAACGCGGGAAGAAATCATTGCCTTAAATAATTTATAACAAGTAAAAAGCCCTTTAAAGGGCTTTTTTTAGGCTTCTTCTTGGCAATTACAATCTTCTTGACATTGGCAGCCAGCCTCACAACTACAGTCTTCAAAAGCAATTGCTTCTGATGGACAAGCATCGATTGCATTAGCTAAATTATTACTTTCAAGGTTTTCGTTTGATTTGACAGACGCTAAACCATTACTACTAAATTCAAAATGATCAGGGTCAATTGCAACACAAGCCCCGCATCCCATGCAAAGTGGTTCATTAACGATTATTTTTTTCATTTTTTTCATCTCCATAGTAATCATTATATCTTATTTAGTTGACAAAAATCAAATAAAAAACTATTCAAAAGCAAAAAATTGTATGGTATCATTATAATGATAGGAGATATCCGTATGAGAACAAGAATGGAAAAGTACTATGATGAGTCAAAAAACCAGGGAAGTCGGACTAACAAAAATAGCGATTTATACAAAGATGTGGCAAAAAGCGAGTTCGATTCATTTGACGTAAACTCTAATATGCTAGTCTTAGGTGATAATCCTAATTCAATTAACGTGGAAAAAGTTCGTGAAATGCTTGATCGAAAATATCGCCTTGAACCAAAAAGAAAATCTATTTCAATTGATGATACTGAAGAAATTACGCGAGTTGAGATTGATGAGACTAGAGAGTATGATATTAATTCGATACTTGAGAAAGCAAAAGAAAATAAAGAGGCTAATTATGAAATAGATCGATTAAAAAAACTTCATAATACGCAATATGATATTTTAAAAAATTTAAACTTAAGCACAATGCCAAAAAAGGATGTTCCTGGGGCAGAAGAAGTTACTTTAATGAATTTAATTAATACTATTACGGAAAAAGAAATTAGTAATACAATGGGGTTAGACCCACTGGATATCTTATCTGATTTAAGAGGGGATGATAATACCTCAGTAGTAGCAGGAGTTAATCCTGATTCAGAAGCAATCAAAAAAGAATTAACGGCAGAAATAAAAGAAGAACTAATTAAAGAAGTTAAAAAAGAAGTCAATAACTTAAGTAATAGTGGAACTTTTACCCAAAGTGATTTTGATGATTTTAACGATTTAAAAGAAGATGTTGAATCAACCAAAATTGTTATTAAGATTATTGTTGTATTAGTTATTATTGCTTTTGCAGTTGGGATAATTTTATTAGCTAACAAATGGCTAGGATTAGGACTTTTTTAAGTCCTTTTTTAGTGCTAAACATTCTGCTACTATAACTAAAAATGATATGTTATAATAATGATGGTGAAGCTAATGAAAGAAATAGAATTAAACAGTTTAAAATATCAATTAATTAAAGAAGTTGGTGAAGGTTTTGATTACGAAGCAGTAAAAGAAAAAGCTACTGACTATTTTAATAACTTTGATTATATAGTAGGTGATTGGGCCTATGGTAAACTACGTTTAAAAGGGTTTTATAAGCCGGAGAGCAAAAGTTGTCAAAAAATGAATAATATTAATAGTCTAAATGATTATATTGAAAAAAAGTGTGCTTATGGGTGCCGTTGGTTTCAACTAGAAAAAATTTAAGATTGAAAATAACGAGGGGGTTTGCTATAATAATTTTAGAATAGCGAGGGGTTAAGATGCTAGACAAATTATGTATATCGAAAGAAACGGGCGAGGTAGTAAATGTCGAACTTGTTTGTATGTTTTTAATTACTGAGATTAATAAACAATTTGTTATTACAACAATTAATGAAATTGATCCTAACGGCCTAGTAAAATTACATGTTAGTGAATTAAAAGATCATAAATTAACTAAGGTTGAAATTGAAGAAGACTGGGTAGCAATTAAGTCAGTAATGCGGAGCATTATTTCTTCAAGTCCAGGTAACTATAAATATCTTCCGGTAATCGAAAATGCTACTTCTGTAACTGATTATACAAGAGGAATAGCAGTCCAAATAGTTGCTAAGGAACAATTAGCGACTGATTATCAAAAAAACAGGCCAAGTCAAGTAACAGCGGCAGTTGAAAACGTCCCTGAACAACCAATTGAACCTTCCGCTCCAGCTCATGTAATGACCGAAACAAACATCCCTTCTTCGGAAGGAGAAATTGTGGCTCCAGGAATTGTTGAAACCCAAACCCCACCAAATGATTTTGAAAAAGTTGAGCAAATTGAAACCCCAACTGATTTAATAATTGATGATCAACCAATTGATCCGCTAAAAAATAATGACCCTATTAAAGCCGCAGAAAATATTACGCCAAGTGCCCCGGTAGTTGATGTAACTCCGCCGGCACCGCCAGCTTTTGATATGAATGCTTTTCAGCAAATGTATCAACAAATGATGGCAATGCAACAAGGAGTTAATAATATACCTAATCAGAATAATCTCGCTAGTCAAAACCAACCAGTAGAGTCTTTAAGCGACGCTGAATTCGAAAAAATTGCTAGCGAAGCAAGAGAAGTATTTATGGCTAGTGCCAAAGAATTAGCTGATCGGATTATTGCTGATGTTCATGAAAAAATTAAATCAAAGGAACAAAATTAGCAAAAAGCTAAAGATGAAAATAATTACGCCAGAAAAAAAGTAGATTAAAAATCTACTTTTATAACGCCTTTAATTTCTGGTAACTCAGCTTTTAGAGTTTCCAAAAGCCCGTTTTTAATAGTATCATCATTAAATTCACAATGCTGACAAGCTCCAATTAATTTAACATAGACATAACCATCACTATATTTAATAAACTCAATATCGCCACCATCACTATTTAAATAGGGTCTAATAGTTGCAATAATTGCTAATATTTTTTCTTCCATTTATAACCACCATATCTATTATAACTAATAAAAAAATATATGTAAATATTCTTGTATGATATAATAAATTTAACGAGGTGAAAATATGTCAGAATATAAAGTTGGAACTATTATTAAAGGTCAAGTTACTGGTATTGCTAAATACGGAATATTTGTTAATGTTGGTTTATATTATAATGGTTTAATTCATATTTCGGAGATTTCTAATCATTATGTAAAAAACGTCAATGATTATATTAGTGAAGGGGAGACTATTTTTGCAAAGATTATTGAAGTTGATGAAGAAAATTCCCAATTAAAGTTATCGATAAAAGATATAGATTATAAAGCAAAAAACAGTAATCGCCATGTAATTGAATCACCCCGTGGGTTTACCCCATTAAGGGATAACTTAAGTCGTTGGATTAAAGAAAAGATTACGGAAATAAAAGATAAAACAGATTGACAAAAACAATCTGTTTTATCTTTCTATTTGTTGCAAATATTATTAATTACGTTTATAATTTATAATAGAAAGGAATCTAAAATAATGGCAGAACAAAAAACGAATAAAGGATTAATTATCACAGTTGTTATATTAGCACTAATGGTTTTAGGCTTGGGTGGTTATATTGCATATGATAAATTCTTTAGCGAAAATGACAAAAAGATTGTTGATAAGGAGGAAGAAAAGAAAATTTCGGTTGAAGTACTTGAAATAGATAGTGATCTAGTAACTGGACTTGTTTATCCGATTTATAATTTTGATATTGATGGCGATGATTATCTTTATCGTCCTGATTGGATTTACAAAGATATCACTTTAGCTGATTTAAGTCGTGATGATATGATGTTCTCAGCTGCACACTATGCAAGATTCATTGAAGATGAAACGGGTAATTATGGAGCTGATTCCTATGTTTATTTAGCTTCTGATATAAAAAAATCTTTTGCAGAAATTTTTGGGCCAGATACGGTGTATACCGACGGGAGTTTATTAACAACCGTTTGTGGATTAATTAACTATTTTGAAGAAACCGAAAATGTCTATATTGCAATGTATAGCTGCGGAGAGACACTATATCAAACGGAGTTTGATAATGAAATTTTATTGTATAAAGCCGAAAAAGAAGGGGATTACATTTACACTTATTGGTATGTTCAACCATACTTATTTGAAAGCGAAGGTGGTAATTATTACTTCTTTGATAAATATATAGCTTATGATGATTTTGAAAAAGATAGTAATGATAATATAATTATTGCTGGTTATAAAGATAAATCAATTACTGAAGAAGAAATGAATAGTAAGTTTGCCGAATTAGTTGAAAATGGTGAAGCTGCAACTTATAAATACACTTTTAAAAAGCAATCAGATGGTAACTACTATTTCTATAGTGGTGAATTACAATAATAATTATTAAAAATAACAGATAAAATAAAAAGCAACTGATTGTTGCTTTTTATTTCTATTACTCTAAAGAGCAATTGACAATTTGGTGCCCAAGGCCGGACTTGAACCGGCA